>JAGHYV010000102.1 GCA_017743475.1 Roseiflexus sp.
ATTGATCGAAAAACGTGATATGATAGCGCCCGAAACTGTCGATTTCACACTCAATACATACAAGAGTGGACAAATTAAGACGTTCCCTGGGTGTATGCCACTCCTTTCTGACGCCAAAATCCCGTTCCAGTTTCTCAACAGAGCGATAAACAGGACATTCTACGCCATCACGGATAAAAGGGGAGAGAATTCTTCGGCGGATGGCGTCGCATCACAATCGCTGTGCACTTATCGCCGCATCACGTGATGGAAGCAAGTTCTGCGTACAGGTACCTGGTTGAGGACGGTATGCGGCAAATTCGCCCGCTTACCAACTTTCAATCGAATCATCTGAAACACGCATCCGGGCGTCGCTTGGGTGATGTTCGCTGCAAATAGGTCAAAATAAAGACCAGTTCGTCTTCAATTGTTAGCAATGGCGAGTTTACATAAGATACGAACGACGGCTCAAACGAAACCGACCTTTGATCGTTTAATGCCGCATATGGGCTTCAAACGCGGCGTGGAAAATCGGAATGAGCGCCTTGGACTTAAGTTCCCAATCCGCATATAGCCTGTGGGAGATTGTCATCCTGGCAGGGATTCAAGTGTTTCACTCCTGGAGAGCAGTTCTCAAGGTTGAACACTTCGCCAGCAGTAGGCGCCTCGAACAGCAGGCAGACACGGCGATGGTCAACGTATCTGAGAACTGCATGTGATTCTTGAAACTCACAAGCCGCAGACTACTAATGCAAAGCCCGTCTTCGCGACTATAGATTTGAACTCATCAGGCGCGCCACAGCGCTGCACCTCTCCGGCAGGCAGGCGAAGGTGGTATAATGGCAAAGGTTATGACCATCTGGTTGGAGATACGTTCTCGTGAGCAATCAGTCTATCCCCCGGCACAAACCAGCACTGACGCTGGCACTGCTCGGAACACTTCTGGCGATTGTGATTGGTGTTCCTCTCACCATCGTTCGCGCCCAACAGGTTATCCTACTCGCCCAAGTCGGACCACCACCACAGGGTGATGTTGGTTCGATCATCACCCTAACGTTCCAACTTACGAACAATATCAACGACGCCACCGCCGCCAGTCCGAATACGTTGTTCACGATCACAACCGCGAATGTTCCATCCGGCGTGACGGTGAGTTCACCGGGCGCTATTCAACTGCCAAACAATGTACCCGGCGGTGCGAGCACAACGTTTTCCCTGCAATTGAGCATCGGTAGCACTGCCGTACCGGGAACCTACAACAACCTGCTGGTGACAGCCGCCGGTTCGTACAATTCGACGTCCGGCGTGCGCAGCGTGAGCACCAACACCTTTGGCGCCTTTACCATTACTGTGGGCGGAGCAACTGCCACACCCACACTGTCGCCGACAGTGTCTCCAACACCGACTCGCACACCGGGACCAACGCCAACGCCCGGACCTGTATGTCCAGAAGGTGCGCGTGATCCGGGAAACGACCCTGGCGGCGCACGTCTGGTGCTGATTGACTCACCGGTTACCCATGGCATCTGTGAAATTGGCGATGAGGACTGGTTCCGCTTCGGCGGGGTTGGCGGCAAGGTTTACACGATTGACATTGAGCGAATGGACACTGGTCTTGACCTGTCGCTCGAACTGTACGACGAGAACGGTCAACGCCTGGCGTTCAACGATGACTTCTTTAACCGCGACCCGGCTCGCCCCGACCCGAAGGACATCAAACCGCGTATTCAGTCGTGGCGCGCACCACGCGATGGAGTCTACTATGTTCGTGTGCGTGATACGCTGAGCATTGGCGGCGGCAATCGCACATATGTCTTTGTTGTCCGTTCGGAAAGCTATGGTCCAACGCCTGCGATGGTCAGTGAAATGTGCCGCGATCTATACGAGGACGACGGCTTGCCGGAACAGGCAAAACTGATCCTGCCGAACGAAATTCAGCCAGGGCGTCGGCTCTGTCCAACAGGTGACGCCGATTGGGTCAGGTTCTTCGGGAAAGCGGGCAAGGTGTACTACATCTACACCGACACACGCCCCTACCGTAACACGCCGGATTTCAACAATCAAACCCAGGCAGGCGCCGATACGGTGATGTACCTGTTTGATCGTGATGGCAGTCGTCTTCTCGACTTTAGCGACGATATTCCTGGATCGCTTGACTCGCAGATCCGCTTTGTGCCGCGAGTGGACGGGTTCTACTATGTTCAGATCAAGAACAATGGCGATCTCGGCAACCAGTTCATCCGCTACGACCTGGTCCTGCAACTGTGCATTCCAGATGAAGAGTGCGGGCGCGCGCCACAACCTGCCGTACTGCCTACTCCCGCATCGCCGACCCCAACCGTTGTTCCATTTACTGATCGCACACCGACCCCGACCCTAACCCCGGCACTGGGCGCCTTTGAAGGTGATGCGTCCGGTGGCGCTGAAGACGGATCAGCGCGCGCGTTGATCAACGGTCCGCTGGTTGGTTTTGCTGATGTAGCATTTGACCAACTCTGGCAGCGCACAGATCGGGTCGTTGCTAGCGGCATGGTGCAACGCAGCTGGCTCTGGGGACCGCGCGGCTTGATGGCGCGCGCCGAGCAGTATCAGCAGGCGGCAAGCGGCTTGCGGCAGGTGCAGTATTTCGAGAAGGGACGCATGGAACTGAATGATCCGTTTGGAGATCGTTCCAGTCCCTGGTTTGTCACCTCTGGTCTGCTAGTGATGGAACTGGTGACGGGGCGGATGCAGATTGGAGCCAGTGAGTTCGTACAACGTGAACCAGCGGGCATTCCAGTTGCTGGCGACGCCGACGATCCCAACGCACCGCTATATGCCAGCTTTGCTCGCGTCGTTATGCAGGCAGCGCCGGATCGCACAGGTCAGACACCGCGCCAGACCATCGATCGCCAGGGGCAGGTGGGCGACTATACCGGACCGGTGCGCAGGGAGACGCGCTTTGCTCGCTATATCGCAGAGGCGGGGCATAACATTCCAGCAGTCTTCTGGGACTACCTCAATGCACGAGGGTTGGTCTACGAACAGGGACGGTTACGCAACGATCGCCTGTTCGAATGGTTGTTTGTTATGGGGTACCCGATCAGTGAACCCTTCTGGGCACGAGTGCGCATTGGCGGGATCGAACGCGATGTGCTGATCCAGTTGTTCGAGCGCAGAACACTTACGTATGTGCCTGACAATCCAGCCGGATGGCGTGTCGAAATGGGCAATGTTGGACGGCACTACTACCGCTGGCGGTACGGTGAAGAACTTCCCTGAGATAAAGAAAAAACCTTTGAGGCAATGCCTCAAAGGTCAGCTCCATGTCAGTCTTTGTAGAAGAAGCTGCGCAACATTCGGTGCACCTCCCTTACATGTTGAATGCTGGAATGCCAGAGGTTCACTCGTTTCATCCATATCATGGCACAGACGGTACGATTTTGCAATAAGCCGATAGTCCTATACTCTTTAGGACCTCTCGTACTCTGTGGCATTATCGATCAAATGAGACCTGAACGAGACTGCACCTGACATGATCCGCGTCATTGAGAGTCAATCTACAGAGCGTCTCGTCGACTCGCCCCTTGCAATCGCTGCGCAGATTGTGGAGACGATCGGTCCGCGCCCTTCGGGATCGATCAGCGAGGCGAAGACAGCAGCCTTCCTCGATGCGCGGCTCCGCCAGTCGGGATTACGCCTCTCCGCCGAGTCGTACCACGCATTGCACGCCCAAGGCTACGATGGCATCGTCTATGGGATGCTGGCAGTCGCCGGGGTTATCGGTTTTTACTGGACGCCTCTGGTCGCGATTCTTGTCTTTGCCGCATGTTGTGGGGCGATATTCCTGACGTTGTGGTACGGTACTGAGCTTTTAAACCAGCGTATACTCAGCCAGAACGTCATTGCTACACGGGCTGCCGAGGGAGTTATGCGTTGGCGTTTGGTGGTGCTGGCGCCACTCTGTTCACCACCGGCAGTCGGGCGTGGGGTGCTGGCACTCGGCGCCGGTTTGACCGGGCGCATCACGCGCACGCTTGCAGCGACCCTGCTTCTGCTGCTCGGCATTGCCGCTGCTGCACCCTTCTCCTTCGAGGTGCGCCTCTGGCTCTGGTACGTTCAGGTAGCGCCAGCTGTCGCCCTTCTGATTCAGGGGATTGCCGCACTGGTCGTGCGACGCGCTCCGGCGACACCGGGTGCAATCAGTTATGCCGGGGCGCTGGCGACTCTGATATGCGCCGCAGCTCACCTGCGCAACCTCCGGCAGACAGAGTTGTGGATGATCGGAGTCGGTGCAGCCAGCAGCAGCAGTGGCATCGATGATCTCCTGCGTCGTTATCCATTTGAACCGCAGCAGACCCTGTTTGTTGGTCTCGATGGCATTGGCAGCGGTGAACTATGCTATCTGGCAGCGGAAGGAGCGTTGCGTCCACAACAGGCAGACCCACTGTTGCTGCACCTGGCGGCGCATGTGGTCGATAGCGGTCAGGCAGCTGCGCGCCCCCGTGCCTATCGTGGAATCACCCTTGCCGGGATGCTGCGCCGTCGAGGGCTGCGCACCCTGGGGATCGCAAGCCTTGATCAGTATGGACGCATTCCATACCGGAACGAACGAGACGATGATATTTCCAGACTCGACGCAGCACACCTCGACAACAGCGTGCGCCTGATCGTCGGATTGGCGCGCAGCATCGATACAACCCGATAATTTTGGATCAATCTGTTGATCCTACGGATGCGGCACACGCAGCACCTGGTTTGTCGCAGGCGATGGGATCGTTACGTTGGCGCCGTCGGGCCAGCGCACCTCGATGCGTTCGACAGTACGTACACGACCCAGTCCAAAATGCGCTACCGCTTCCATCTGACAGAGATAACCGCTACCGGCATCAATGACACGCAGTTGCCGCCTGCCGCCAGATTCCAGAACAACGACCGCACCACGCGCCGGTGCACCAGCGCGGGTTAGTGGCAGCACCCGCAACCAGGCATGATCGTTTGGCATCGTGCGGTACAGACTGAGCGGTTGGAGATCGGCTTCGCCGTGACTCACCAGCAGTTCGAGCCGACCATCACTATCGAAGTCTCCAACTGCGGCGCCGGTGCCCAGACCTCCCGGTTCGAGTGCGTCACCTGGGTCGATCTTCATCCATTCCCCATTCCGTCGAGTAAACAGGCGGTTCGGCTCGCCGATATTGTTGAAAAAGATCTCCAACTCCCCATCGTTATCGAAGTCAGCGGCAATCACTGTTCGGATCCGTGATGGTTCAGCCATGTCCGGCGGCGCGACATCGACGAACAAGCCATCCCACTTTTGCAGAAACAGGCGATGCGGACCCTCCCAGTTGCCATACACCAGATCAAATCGACCATCATCGTCGAAGTCGCCAGTAGCGACCCCACGCCCGTGTTCATGCGGGTCGGGCAGACCGGCGCGGCGGGCAATCTCTTCGAACGTACCATCGCCGCGGTTGGCAAAGAGAAAGTTGGGACCGTTCTCATTCACCGTGAAAATGTCCATCCGTGGCGTCACCAGCGGCAGTGTAATCACGCCGCGCCCGCCAGTCGTGAAACTGATGCCTGCCGCACTCGCCATGTCCTGGACTTCACCAAAGCGATCCAGTTCATACAGGCGAAACGGACCGCCATAATTTGCAACAAAGAAGCCATAACGCCCGGTGCCAAGCCGATCCACGACTGCAACTGAACGACCAGCGGTCAGATTGAGCACTTCCTGGTTCTGCGGCAACTCGAACAGATCAACCCAACCGATTTCCTGATAGTCGAACAAACGATCACCGAAGCGCTTGCGCCCGGCAAATGTATCGGTATTGAGAACATAAATCTCCTCCCGACCGTCGCCGTCAATATCGCCAGCAGCAACTCCGATGGCCTGACGCTGTGCATCGGCGAGGATGTCATCGGCAATATCTACGAAACCAGCGCCATCCCAGTGGAGCACCCGGTTGGCGCCATCAAATCCGGCGACGAACAATTCACATGCGCCGTCGTTATCAACATCGACCACGGCAACGCCGTAATGCAATCGTGGCGGATTGTGACGAATGAGATGACTGTAATCGACAAACATGGACATTTTCCCTCAATCTCCGGGAGACTTACGCGTCCCTCCCAGTATTATCTCGAATCCATGCCATGATAGTACGAACCGTGCGTTCACCGCCATCGCCAACAAGCAACTGATGCCCATACCCTTCCATCCAGATCAATCGACGGTCAATAGATCCGATGTGTCGCAGAATCTGTTCAGCCGAACGCGGATCGACAGTCTGATCGTTCCGCCCCTGGACAATTAGCGTTGGCGCAGTGACGCGAGGCAGAAGCCGTCGCGCAGAGCGCTGCACAAGAGTCAACTGATGCACTGCCTCCATTGGTACCCGCACCACGCGACGCAACTGTTCGCAGACAAGCGGATCATCAAGGTTGGCATCCGGTACGCGGTTGCGCAGCAGAGCACGCAGCTCTGGATCCCTGAAATCAGCGCTGGCAAGAGGATAGTACCACGAAATGACGTGTCTGGCGATACTGCTCAGATTGACCAGCAGTTGACCACGCAACCGGAGCGCTGGCGCCAGGACTGCCAGGCGTGCAACCGGCAGATGCGCTGCCAAGATCAGCGCAAGCAGACCACCCATCGAAAATCCCACAATAACAACATTGTCACAACGCTGGCGCAGCGCTGCAAACCCATGTGCAGCTGCTTCTGCCCATTGCTGCCATTGAACGCCAGCCATAGCATCAGGAAGCGTTCCGTGACCGGGAAGCAGTGGTGCGTAAACGCTGTAACCATCCTGGATCAGTGCGGCAGCCAGTGGCAAGACTTCAGCGGGATCACCACCAAAACCATGGATTAGCAAAACGCCAGTTGCGCCAGTAAAGACGGCGAAGGAACGGCTTCGGATATCAAGTGACGCCGGTGACAGAGAAGACTGAAAAGAATGGTTCATCCGTCTATCTTTCGCCTCTGAATAGAGATTTGATGCGGACACAGGATGGCAAAAATGACATCCTGGTCACAGAATGCAGGTCTTGTCGAAAAGATTGACAACTCTGCTTTGACCTTCTACCACCATGTGCGGACATCGTCATTTCTGACGAGAAAGCAAAGCCATCCGCAATTTCAGCAGAAGCTCGCTGTTCGATGAATTTCAAGAATTAAGTCCGGTATAGCCCGCGCATGCAGGCTTCGCATTCCGTAGCCGAGGGCTTATTGGTCTTTGAGCGATTATTCCGCTCCAGCCCGCGCATGCAGGCTTCGCATTCCGTAGTCGAGGGCTTTAGCCCCACGGCTCGTTCGGTATAGCGGATTTAATGCTCAATCTCCATCAGCCCCGCGGCAAGAAGCGAATACTGGTTTATATTCTCAATCTTCATAAACTCCAGCGCGACCCCTGATTATGCGACCGAATGTTCTTGCACAGCTCAATCGTTCCATCCGGAGCAGGCACATCATTGCGCTGGATGTGCCTGCTGGCTAGGGAAAAACGACAGTGCTGGTGCAGGAGGTTGCGCGGTGTACTATGCTGGTTCCCTGGTATACCCTCGATAGCGCTGATCATGATTCGCAGGTCTTTCCCGGCTCCCTCCTTCGCAGCGTTGCCGATTTCGTCGCGGGAGCGTCTGGTATCGCAACGCGGCTCGCCGAAGCGCCCCTGCAAAGGCTGGCAGAGCAATATATGTCTCCCACTGCCATCTGGTGCTTGCGTCGCACACTCTGCCAGCGTTGCATGGCGCAGTGCGTATGGTTGCACAGCAGCGCGCTGCAACATTCGATTATAACGTATTGCATTTCCATCGCGACGACGCGCAGCGTCTTGCTGGAATAACGGGCGGGTTGATCCTCTCCGGCAAAGTAGCAGAGCGGCCGACCGCATCCGCTGGCTGGTCAATCTCATTCTGAATTGAGTTGATGACATGCTGGGGAAGGTGTAGTACGCTAACCGTGCGCACCTACAGCGTCAAGGAGTGCGCTATTGTTGAAATCAGCGATACGGGGGTTGGAATCGCGCCAGCTTACCAGTACGCCATCTTCCAGCCATTCGTGACAACCCGCGAAGAGTGAAGCGGTCTGGATTTGAGTGTCAGCTGCGCAATTATCAAACATTATGGCAGAATAATCGATGTATCAAGCATACCTGAACGAAGTGCCGCCTTTTAGCATCAGTCTTCCGGGCGTGCGCAGCCCTAATGTGATCCCCGAACCGACAGTATTACAACACCCGAATCATAGCCACACGCTACCGGTTCCGAAAGATCAATACTCCCCCAACGATAATCATCAGCAGCGGAAAGACAATATCAGTATCGATACCCAACTGCTCCGCCAGGAAGATCAGTCCGAGTCCGATCAGGACAATGCCAGCCCAGTTCAGACGACGGCGACGGGGTGTGGGCGCCGGTGCAGATTGCGGCGATAGCGGCGCCATTGAGGGGTCCAGCCGCAGATCGATAGTCTGCCCGGTGTTGGGCAGTTCCGGAGGCGCATCGGCAGACATCGTTCTGTGTGGGGAGGAATATACTGATGTTTCGCCATACCTCGTCTGACGGGCATACTGCGCCTCAGACACCTGACGAGTGAATACAGTGCCGGAGTCTCCTACGTGCTGAGCAGGGTCAGGGAAAGAGGGGGGTATGTCCGGTGGCGCCTTCGGCATAATGAGCCACAGCACGGGATACAGCACAAACCCAATGCCGCTGGTAAGCGTCGCCAAGACAAAAATCAGGCGAACGATGACCGGGTCGATATTGAAATACTCCCCTAAACCGCCGCACACACCGGCTATCACTGCATCACGGCGACTGCGCATCAGACGAGATTTCATCGCTCTTCCGAACCTTTCTGAGTCGCCACGCGACCGGAGTATCTGCTTTCTGGAAGTGAGACGCAAAAAATTAATAGATTGTTGCAGGATCGCAGACTGAAGGTTCTGGGAACGGGTCACCTTTCTACATATCACACTGTGCTAGAACGTGATCCGTCGTCGGCGAAGTGCGATACTCTGGAGCAGCCCTATTGCCGCCAGCGATGTCATGGTAAAACTGCCTCCGTAGGAGATGAACGGCAGCGGGATGCCGGTCACTGGCATGATGCTCATATTCATGCCCACATTGACCAGCACGTGACACAAAAACATTGCAGCGATCCCTACTGCAATCAGGCGCCCAAACGTGTCACGTGCAATGATCGAGATAGACAGCGTCTGCCAGATCGTGATCCCCAGGAACACGAGCAATAGGGCAGCGCCAAGAAAGCCTAACTCTTCGCCAGTAATGGCGAAAATAAAATCTGAGTACTGCACCGGCAGATAGTTGCCCTGACTGAGCAATCCGTGCGTCCATCCGCGTCCGGTCAATCCACCAGAACCAATGGCAGTCAATGACTGCATAATGTTCCAGGCGCCATGCTTGAGTTCCGGGTCGTATTTGAGCGGATCGAGAAAGATCAACAGGCGTGCGCGCTGGTACGGCTGCAAGATATGCGTCCAACCATAGATCGCAGCCGGAACCGCAGCGATGAACAGAACGCCGAACTGCCACAGGCGCACGCCAGCCACCAGCGCCATCGCTGTCCAGATCGCAACAAAGACCATTGCTGTGCCAAAATCGGGCTGGAGAAAGATCAGCAATGTCGGAATGCCAACCAGGATCAGGCTGACAATGACGACGTGCCAGGCATGTGGTTGCCGTTCATTGTGCGACCAGTACGCCGCCAGTGCAAGAATGACCAGCAATTTTGCCGGTTCGGAAGGCTGGAAGGTTCGAATGCCAAGGTCGATCCAGCTTTGGGCGCCAGAACTGACCTGGCCGACAACCAACACCAGCCCCAGCAGTGCCACAGCGCTAAGATAGACAGGCACGATCCAGGCTTCGAAGGCATGGTAGTCAATGGTGGTAAGCAATGCCATCACCGCGCAACCGACCAGGAGATTGACCAGATGGCGCGAAAAATAACCCTGGGTCAGCGGACCGCGCAGCGTGGCGCTATATACCATTGCTGCACCAAAGCCGAGCAGTATCAACACGCAGAGCAAAAGCGTAAAATTGTAATCGCGCCAGGTTTTTACCATATGCCGCGCTCAAAGGTTCATCAGCGGCGGTATTATACCATTGCACTATCGCATCAGCAGGGGAATCCAGACAGACGGTCTGCCGCGAAACACGCTGAGGACGCCAGTGTTGTTCGTCATCACCGGATCACGCTGCGGTGAGGAAACAACCGCAGTGGCAGTGATCCATCCGCCGCCAGGAGGAACTGTCAGCGTGACCGTCAGCGCCGGTGCAACACTGCCTGCTGCCAGCGCACCACGCACGCATGTGATCGTGCTGCTGGAAGAACAGACCCACCCCGATCCGCTGGTCTGAATGCTGGTCGAACCAGGTAGCAGCGTAAACTCCACCTGCACACTCCCGGCTGCTGCCGGTCCAGCATTGAGAACAACAACCGAGTATGTCAGCGTACCACCAGGCGCCACCAGGTCTGGCTGAGCCGTCAGTATGACCGAGAGATCGGCATCGCCAGGTACCGGCGCTTCGTAAGCGCCTATATCGCAGACTGCCAGACCATTGCCATCACCATCAATAGGGCGTGTAACGCCACGCTGATCAGTTCCAGCACACGAGCTCCCAACCGCCGGGTCGCCAGCATCAATCGCTGGGCTGCCGCTGAGTAATGCAACCGTCGGCATCGGACCGCCATTATCGAGCAGCGCACCCGGCTGCGCGCTAACACCGATCACATTACCAGTCAACGTGCCCAGAATCGTGCAGCCTGTACTGCGATGGATCAGATTGTACCCCTGCGATTCGAGCACGTTGAAGCAGTCGGGATTCACCCGCGCTGGCGTTGGACTGAGATCGGCGTTATCGGAGATGATCGTATTGCGCAGGCGGAGTTGATTGATCACCTGCTCATCGACGCGCACTGAAACGCCGCCCCCTTCGCCAATGTCGTTGCGATCATCATCGGCAGTGTTGCGCACAATAGTGACATTATTGAGAGTCGCGGCGCTTTTTGGCGGACTGATGATCGCCTGGTCGAGCGACACACTGATGCCGCCGCCACTGTTGCCAGCACTGTTGCCGGTGATCGTCACATTTGTCAGAAACGCACTGCCGCCGTTGAAAACACTGAGCGCGCCCCCCAGACTTGCAGCACGGTTCGCGGTAAAGGTCACCCGCTCGATCATTGCACTGGCGCTGGCTGGACTGACCCCGTCGCCGAGCACCTCAATGCCGCCGCCTCGCGCCGCCCGTCCATCGCGCACCACACTATCACGCAGGATAAGGTTTGTGCCGGGCATCACCAGAAGAACGCCGCCGCTGTCAGGCGTCTCACCCTTACCGCGCAACGTTACTCCGGTGATTGTCACTACTGCAGTGGCAAGGAGATGAAAGACCCGATCACCCTCAGCAGCAAAGATAGTCGTGGCAGCAGCGCCAGCACCAATCAATGTCAGACTGTCGCGGATATCGAGATCACCATCAGCGTTATCGTCTTCCAGCGTCGTAGTGATTGTTAGCATATACGTACCGGAAGGCACAATGATTGTATCCGCGCCTGGATTGGCATTGGCAGCGCTGATCGCCTCACGGAGCGAACAATCGGTGCCGCAGACGCCATCGGCAGTATCGACCGTCTTGGTAACGGTAAATGTCTGCGGCGCAGCAGTGATTGGTGCAGTCGCACCGAATATACCTGTTAGCACCAGCACCAAAAGCGCGCACAGGCGCATGGCTCCCACATGACACATGATCGACCTCGTGGCACAAACGTCGACGACTCTGCGTGGATTGTACTATGAATACAACCAGGGTTCCATAGTACAATAGCGTCAACCGGTTTGACATGCATTCTCCCGCGTGCTATACTAACAAATGCTGTGGGGGTGTAGCTCAGCTGGGAGAGCGCGACAATCGCACTGTCGAGGTCAGGGGTTCGAGCCCCCTCACCTCCACCAGAGCACGGGGCAGTAGCTCAGTTGGGAGAGCGCAACGCTGGCAGTGTTGAGGTCAGGGGTTCGATCCCCCTCTGCTCCACCAGATGAGAACGACAGGCTTGAATGCCTGTCGTTCTGTTTTTTTGAAGCGAAGGCGATATGGCACACGCGCTGCTGTGATTCTTTACGGCGCCCGATCGGGGGAACGCTAAGCCACGTCTCACTGCGTTCATTGCGTATCTTATCGCCGCACCATGTACAGCTTCGGAATAATGCCGCTCAATGTTTTGATTGCTGCCAGCGCTTCTCTGGCATCTCGACATCAAGAATTATTGCGCTGCTGCGCGCTATCGACAGTTCCCAGTCAGAAGCCTGGTGTAAGATTGCCATTAGGACGCCAATCGTGCGTTGTGAGGAAGGAGCATCGGGCTTAAGCAATGTATGCTACAACATCGAGTCCAGGAACGCTTCGACCTGATCCGCCGGGAGCGCCCGTCCAAAAAGCCATCCCTGGGCATACTCGCAGCGTAAGGCGGAAAGTGTGTTTACCTGTTCTTCGGTTTCGACCCCCTCAGCAACCACTGTCATTCCCAGCGAGTGCGCCAGCGTAATGATTGCTTTGACAATCTCGTAATGTTCACGCATCATACCAAGCCGGGCGATAAACACCCGGTCGATCTTCAGCGTATCGACTGGGAACTGACTCAAATAGCCAAGCGATGAGTAACCAGCGCCAAAATCATCGATGCACACACCGACCCCCAGCGAACGCAGTTCGTTCAACTGGGCGATGGCTATCTCCCGGTGCGTGACAAATGTGTTTTCAGTCAACTCGATCTTGATCGTGTTCGGCGGTATCCCGGCATCGGCAAGAGCGTTGGCAATCTGTGCCACCAGGTCGGGTTGAGCCAGCTGGTGCGCCGAAAGGTTGACATTTACCCACATATCGAAACGGCACGGTCTGCGACTGCGCCATTCGCGCACCTGACGACAGACTTCGCGCAACACCCAGCGACCAATCGCATTGATTAGCCCGATCTCTTCGGAAAGAGGGATAAATTGATCGGGAGAAATCAAGCCGTGCTGCCGATGCTGCCAGCGCGCCAGCGCTTCAAAGGCGACCACCCTTCGACTATTAAGGGCGACGATTGGTTGATAGTGAACGCACAATTCATTGCGCTCAATAGCGCTCCGCAGATCGTTTTCAAGTTGAAAATGACTGACTGCCTTCCGGCGCATATCGGGGTCGAAGACGACATGGCGCGTGCGACGCCGCACTTTTGCCTGATACATCGCCGTATCAGCATCGCGCGCCAGTTCTTCGGGGCGTTCGTACCCTTCATTGCTGAGCGCCAGACCGATGCTGGCTGTGGTATAGACGGTATGACCGCGAATGCTCAACGGCGCCTGCAACACCTGATGAATACGTTCCGCGATCCACTCTGCTTCTTCTGGCGTATTCAACTGGTCGAGCATCACAGCAAACTCATCGCCCCCCAGCCGCGCAACCGTATCACCAGGTCGCAGGACGCTTTCAAGCCGCCGCGCAACGGCGATCAGCAACTCATCACCCGCAGCGTGCCCCAGGCTGTCGTTGATGGTCTTAAAGCGATCAAGATCGAGAAACAGCACCGCGAACAGATGTTTTTCACGCTGCGAACGCTTGAGCGCCAGGCTCAGGCGATCCATAAAGAGGGTTCGATTCGGCAGCCCCGTCAGCGCGTCGTGAAGCGCGCCATACGCCAGTTGCTCCTCTGCCTGTTTGCGACCGGTTATATCAGTCTGCGAACCGACCATGCGTGTTGCTCGACCGTGATCATCCCATACTGCCATGCCGCGACAGAGCATCCAGCGGTAATTGCCATCACGATGCAGAATGCGGTATTCCAGCTCAAACGATGTAATCAGACGACGGGTGTGCGCCAGCAGACGCCATTCGACCCGCTCGCGATCATCGGGATGCAACCGACAGAACCACTCATCGGGTGATGTGCCAATGTCATCATCGTTATACCCCAGCATCGCTTTCCAGCGCGGTGCGAAGTAGATCTTGCCACTGACGAGATCCCAGTCCCACAACCCATCATTCGCTCCCTGAGCTGCGAGCGCGTACCGTTCCTCACTGGCGCGCAACGCTTCTTCAGCGCGCTTTGCTTCGGTGACATCCCGCACAATCGCAACGCTCCCACTTAAACCATCCGTATCACGGAGCGGGCGCGCCGTGATGCTCAACCATTGCTCCGGATAACAGTCAGTAGCAGGTAATCGCACCTCCGCCGCATCGATCGACTCACCGTGCAAGGCGCGCGCAAACGGGAGATCTTGCGGCGTCAACCAGGAACGTCCGTCCGGCGACCGTGCCACTGGTGCACTGGACGAACCGGGAAGCAGACTCGCCAGACGATCACCGAGGATCTGGATTGCTGCCGGGTTATAGTGGATCAAATGCCCCCCGATATCGGTGACAACCACTGCATCACCCATACTGTCGAGAATGGCGCGTAGAAGATTCGTCTGCTGGCGAAGCGCTTCCTCAGAACGTTTTAGCGCCTCAGCGCGCTGCTCTGCCAGCATGGTGCGCTCAGCAACCCGTTGTTCAAGGGCAAGGTTGAGGTTTCGCAACTCGGCTTCGGCACGCCGCCGCTCGCGCTGCTCTGCCTCGAGACGGTTGAGCAGCGCCTGCACGGTTTGATCAACGGTTGCCAGATTATCAAGATTGTGTAACGCCTCTTGAATGTCTGGATTATCGGTGATTGCTGGATGATCCGCGGCAGTGCTCAGCAGGTACAGTCGCATACGCAGATACGCCTGCTCAGCATCACGCAGACGTTTCTGCTCCAGGCAGGCATTGACTCGCGCATGGAGGATCGTCTTATTGAATGGCTTGCCCAGATAATCGGCGGCGCCCAGTTCAATGCAGCGTGCAATCAGGTTGAGATCCTAGACATCATCAAGATTTAGTGATATACTATTTTTGTACAATCTGAAAATGGA
>JAGHYV010000028.1 GCA_017743475.1 Roseiflexus sp.
TCGTCGCGCAATCGCCATGCGCGACGGTGTTGCTGACAGCGTTCGATTGGGATGTTTACCTGGTGCGGGCGTGGGAGGCAGGCGCGGCAGCGTTCGTCACCAAGAGCGACGATACGACGGCGCTGGTCGAGGCAATCCGGGGCGCAGCAAACGGCGCACGCGTCTTCAGTGCGGAACAGCGCCTGCGCATTGATGCCTGGCAGCGCGATATAGCAGCGCCCCTGGCACTGTTGAGCGAACGAGAAGGCGCCGTCCTGCGTCTCATCGTGGAAGGCGCAACCAATCGGGAGATTGCTACCGAATTGGGACTGTCGGTCAAGACGGTTGAAGCGCACGTGCACAGCATCCTGTGCAAACTGCGCCAGCCGTCGCGCCGGGCAGTGCTGGTATGGGCGCAACGACATCGGATTACGGAATATGCGCCCTCGATAGCACCGCTGCACCGTCGCTTCCTGTGAAGCAGCGTTACTCGCTGCACGGGTGAACACAACAAAAAGCGACTGGAACAATCGTTCCAGTCACTTATCCTTCTCTATTCAGCAATGTTACGCCTTCACAGGAGAGCGCGTCTCGAAGTGAATATACGGCGCAGAGCGGAATGCCGCGTAGGTCATGCCGAGGATCATGCCGTAGACCATATTCTGAATGAGGAACGACGGCGCGTAGATTTCCAGCAGCAGCGGATTGACAACTGGCAAAACGACAAAGTATGCAACCAGCCAGATCGCCAGCCCATACACAAATCCGAACACGACCGGCGCACCGTAATCAAGCGGCATCTTCCAGATCCGGCAAGAGAGAACCCCGTACAGCACACCGAACAGTGCCGAAAGTGCCAGATGGATCAGGCTGCCGATAATCACCGGCAGGGCAACAAAGCCTGTACCGGCAGTGGCGCTCAAGCCGAGCACGAAGGTTGCGATCAGTTTCGGCGCCTTCCACAGATCTGCACCCATAGCAATCGCCAGGATCGCACCTACGACTGCCATCGTAACGCCCCCAACCAGACCAGCAATCGCCCCACTCGCTTCAATCTTTGTCAAAAGCGGCGTTGCTGAAGCCTGTACAATCTTTGCTGTCGCCGAACGATTGATCCGCAACTGCGTGCTCATTACGTTCCTCCTTAAGACCAGTGTTCCTGTTTGCTGTGAAAACGGAGAGGCAGCTCATGAGTCTAGAAAAAAGTATATCAGGTTGGGCAAAATCTGTGCATGTCCATAAGTCGAGATCACGCCTCACCAATGTACCAGGCAATCCCCGCCGTTCGACGGGTTTGTGGCGTGCTTCACGAGAGGATTATCACGAGAACTGCAAACTGGATAAGAACCAGATGAGACGCAGACCAGATAGACCGACCAGCGCATCTGGCATTGAGGCGCCCGTACAGATTGCGACGCTTGGCGTAGAAACCTGGAAATTGTAATTGGTGCAGGCACCTTTCAGAAGCGTGCGCCTTGTGCGGCACAGCAGACACCGATGATCATCGAGGCATCCGGGAAACGCTGAAGCGTAGTCTGCGGCATTGAGTCTTGAGAATTACAGCATTTCTCAGATACATTTACATTGTGCCTATATCTGCCGCCTTGCACAAGGCACCTGCTTCCAGCTTTGAGTAATTATGCCACTCCAGCCCGTACAGGCGAGATTCGCCTTTGCATAGCCAAGGGCTTTAGCCCAATGGTAGGAGGCGCATACCGGACTCAATGCCCCAATCTCCATTAGCGTGGCCTGTTCGGGATACCGGACGTAATGCTCAATCTTCATCATTCAACCCTCAACGAGCCGTCTTCACTGCCCCGCGCTGCATTCGTCGCTCCGCCATGATCTCACTGCGCGACGACGAATGCAGCAAGCCGTACGCCAGACCGACCGATATGCCATAGGTCAGGTTCTGAATCAGGAACGACGGCGCATAGATTTCCAGGATCAACGGGTTGATGAGTGGAAGCACGATGAAGTACGCGATCAGCCAGATCGCTAGCCCATACACAAACCCGAACACCATCGGAGCGCCATACGCAAGTGGCATCTTCCAGATGCGTGTTGTCAGGATGCCAAACCCGACCCCGAACAGCACCGAAAGCGCCAGGTGGATAGCGCTCCCGATAATCACCGGACCGGCAAGAAAGCCCGGTGTAGCCACCGAATCTGGGCTAACAACGAACGTTGCGATCAATTTTGGTGCCTTCCACAGCTCGTCACCAATCGCAAGCGCAAGAATTGCACCAACGATCGCCATCATCACTCCGCCGACCAACCCGGCGAGCGCACCGCTCACTTCGACGTTTGTGCGATCCGAGCGTGTCACCTTCGTCTTGATTTCCATCCCGTTCGGGCTTCGTTTCGCGTTCATGGGGGAACCTCCTTTGATCAGCGCGAGATCGGCGCGCAGTTCACATATCGATGCGACAGGTCGGAGGTAGTGCGGAGTGCAGTCATTTCAATTATAGAAAATAACAACAAACTATGTCAAGTTTGTTCAAAAATGTACAAGCGGCTGTGATCACAAAAGCGCTACATACAGATGACAATAGCAGGATATAATTGAGGATGTCAGAATCCAGGAGATGTCGCCATCGGGCTGCTATGAGCAGAGAACGTTTCATTGAGCGTCAGAATCAGGTTCGAGAGGCTGCTGCCCGTCTCGCTGAAGCAGCGACTCAACCTGAAACTGACATAGCGCGTGATGCAACGATCAAGCGCTTCGAGTTTACCTTCAAAGTCGTATGGAAAACACTGCGACTCTTCCTTGAGCATCATGGGCACAAATGCAACATTCCAAGCAGCACCATCAAAAAGGCATTTGTTGCGGGACTGATTGCAACACTGGAAGAGGCTGATGTCTGGTTGCGGATGCTCGAAGACCGCAATCTGACGAGTCATACGTATAACGAAGCGCTGGCGCGCCGCATCCATAACGCTATCGTCGGAGAGTATGCGGTCAGGCTGAGCGCGATGGCGACAACGACACAGAGCCTTGTATGGGGGTGATCAATGGCAACAGTAATGCTGCGTCCCGGCGACCTGACCACCCTGCGCACCATTTTGCGTCGGTTTCCGGCGGTCAGGCAGTCGCGCATCTTCGGGTCGCGCGCTACTGGCCATGCCCGCCGCACCTCCGATATTGACCTGGCAATTTCTGCGCCGGACATCAGCGCGGCTGAGTGGCACGATCTGTGCGAAGCGCTCGAGTGCGCGCCGATCATCTATGAACTGGACATTGTACGGGAAGAAGACGTGATCGACGAGCAATTGCGCGCTGCCATTCAGCGTGATGGAATTGTGATGTATCGATCAGACAAGTAGCGCGCAGGAAAATCGGGTACAGTTCGCGAAATTGTTGTATGTGAAGCTTCTGAAAGAGAAAGGTGCGTTATGTTTCGCATGATTGATGGCATTCCTGTCTGGGGTGAACACGATAAGGAAACTATCGAGCAGATCAAGCGGTGCGCCAGTGACCGGGAAGCGGTCAAGGCGGCGCTGATGGCTGATGGGCACCTGGGGTACAGCATGCCGATCGGAGGCGTCGTCGCATACCGCGATGCTGTTAGTCCCAGCGGCGTTGGGTACGACATTTCGTGCGGTATCAAAGGCGTGCGCACCAACCTGCGCGCCGATGATATTCGCAAGGATATCAAACGCATCATGGATCAGGTTGCGCGCGAAGTTGTCTTCGGTCTTGGCGGAACGAGCGGCAAAGCTGCCGATCACCCGCTCTTCGACGATCCGACGTGGCGCGATCTGCCCCAGGTCGGCAAATTGCGCCAGATGGCGCGTGAGCAACTCGGTACGGTTGGTTCAGGCAACCACTGGGTCGATATTCTCGAAGACGAAGAGGGATGGGTGTGGGTCGCTGCCCATTTTGGCAGCCGCGGTCTTGGGCACCGTATTGCCAGCGGCTTCCTCAACCTGGCGCACGGCAGACCATTCGACGCACCCGCACCGGGTGAGTCAATGCAGCAACCGGCAACGGTCATCTCGCTGCACAGCGATCTGGGGCAGGCGTACTGGCAGGCGATGACCCTCGCCGGACGTTATGCCTATGCGGGACGCGATTTCGTAGTGCAACAGGTGCTCGACATTCTCGGCGCACAGGTGACGGAAGAAGTGCATAATCACCACAATTACGCATGGAAAGAAAAGGTGAACGGCGAGGATTTGATCGTTGTGCGCAAAGGTGCTACACCTGCCTGGCCTGGTCAGCGCGGGTTCGTCGGCGGTTCGATGGGCGACATTAGCGTGGTCGTCGAGGGGGTCGAGAGCGAGGAGTCACGCCTTGCGCTGCACAGCACCATCCACGGCGCGGGGCGTGTAATGAGTCGCATCCAGGCGGCTGGCAAGCGGCGCTGGGTCCGGCGCAACGGGCGGCGGGTGCAGGAGGTCGTCAAACCGGGCAAAATCACCCGTGAGATGATGCTCGAAGCAGTGCAGCGCGCAGGGGTCGAACTGCGCGGCGGCGGCACGGACGAAAGCCCGCACGTCTACCGACCGCTGCAGGAGGTGCTGGCGCACCACGCCAACACCATTAAGATTGTCCATACCCTGAAGCCAATGGGGGTGGCGATGGCGGGTGAAGATGTGTTCGATCCGTACAAGGATTGATACCAGATACCAGATTATCGCGGCAATGCATAGTCGCTCTGAGATCTTCCTGGCGCTCTGGAGCAGTACTTGTCCCTGCACTCAAGCCTGGATGCGCAGGCGTCTCGCCTGCTCGCAGCATCCCATCACGGGGGCGCACTCTCAAGGGTAGATTTCTTGGGAGAGATGCGCGATGTTCTGCATTCCGGTGCGCTTTTGCCCCTCATCCCCCCAACCCCCTTCTCCCACAAGGGGAGAAGGGGAGTTAGGCATCCTGATGCCTGAAACGGGAGATGGCATACAGGGGCTTCCCCAAAAACCTACCCTTGTAAGCCGGAGGCGCAGGCGTCTCGCCCACACGTAGCGCTGCGCTCCATCACGAATGTGCAGACATCTCCCCAGCCCGCACGCTTCAAGGGCGGACAGAACGTTTGAGCAAAGATACGTTTTCTGGCACTACAATGCGCAACCTGCTATTCTGTCCGCCCCTACGCACTGCACTGGTAGGGGCGGGTTCCAAACCTGCCCATCACGGCGTTCTCATGCCGCTCGAAATGTGCATCGCACATATTTTCTGTCCGCCCTTGAAGCCCGCACGCCTGGGGGCATGGGCGTCTCCCCCGCATAGCCTGGGGGCACAGGCGTCTCGCCCACACGCAGCGCTGCGCCCCATCACGAATGCGCGGGCATCTCCCCTGCCCACACGCCTGGGCGCGCGGACGTCTCCCCCGCACGCAGCGCAGCCTCATCACGAATGCGTGGGCATCTCGCCCGCATAGCCCGGGTGCGCGGGCGTCCCGCCCGCATAGCCTGGGTATGCGGGCATCCCACCCGCCGACCTAGGGGCGCTAGTGTCACGCCCTCGCTCCGTGGCAAACAGCGCAGATAGAGCGTGATGGAGGTTGAGAATTTATAGCAGTTCTCATAGAGGTTGAACCTCCTCGAATGATCGCAGTCACTATCGCGATCCTGCACGGCGATCGACATGCATGGCAGTTGGTAAGAGAAGACATCTGTCATCGTCCGTTGTCAGGCGTGACACCGCTCGTGCGGGCTAAAGCCCTCCCTGAGCGCATGGAAGCCCCTGCGGGGCTGCGTGCCGGTTATCCTTGTCATATGCTGGAGGGACCCGGATTGATCCATCCCGTAGGGCTTGCCTGCCCTCAGCCAGGGCTTCAGCCCGCTAGAGGCTATCCAAAGCGAAGACCGCCTGCGCGGGCTGTGGATTATTTATTCAAAGACCATAACCCAAGAGGGCACGTATCGTGTTATATCAGATGCGATATCAGGCGCGCCAGACTAGCCGTGATAAACGTCACTAGAAACGCCGTTCCCAGCGTGATCATCACACTCATTGCTGCCCACTTATACGAACGGGTTTCTTTATAAATCGTGAGGATCGTCGTGCCGCACGGATTGTGGAGCAACGAGAAGAGCATCAAGTTCACTGCCGTCAGCAGCGACCATCCGTGCTGCTCCACGAGCAACGCACGAATTGCTTCGCTACTGCCCGGACCTTCGACCATCATGCTGGCACCGGTGTACATCATCATCATGGTCGGCACGACGATCTCGTTAGCGGGAATGGCGATAATATAGGCAAGCAGGATCACGCCGTCGAGACCGAAGATCCGCCCAAACCCATCGAGCCACCCGGCAATGGCGATTGCCAGGCTCGTGTTGCCGAACGGAATGTTTGCCAGCAGCCAGATGACTGCACCTGCTGGCGCCGCCGTCAGCATCGCGCGCCAGAGCACAAAGATCGTCCGGTCGATCAACGATGTGTACAGAATGCGCAGGACGTTCGGGCGGCGATAGGGCGGGAGTTCAAGGGTAAAGGCGGAAGCTTCCCCTCTGAGCACCGTTCGCGACAGCAGCCACGACATGAAGAATGTGAACGCCACGCCGATCAACACGACCCCCACTACCGCGCCAGCAGCTATGAATGAGGCAGTCACACCGCTAAAACCAGCTGCCACAAAGATAGTCGCCAGCATGATCAGCGTCGGGAAGCGCCCGTTGCATGGAACGAAATTATTCGTCAGGATGGCGATCAACTGCTCACGCGGCGAGTCGATCACCCGCGTCGCCACCACGCCGGCTGCGTTGCACCCGAACCCCATCATCATCGTGAGCGACTGCTTGCCATGGGCGCCTGCTTTTCTGAACAGCCAGTCGAGATTGAACGCCACGCGCGGCAGGTATCCCAGATCTTCCAGCAGCGTGAATGCCGGAAAGAAAATCGCCATCGGCGGGAACATCACCGATACAACCCACGCCAGACAAAGATAGACGCCGTCCCAGATAAAGCCGGTGATCCACCACGGAACTCCCCAACTGACGAATAGCGCGCGCGCCCAGTCGCCGAACCCGAACAGAACGGTAGCAAGCATCTCTGAGAAAACATTTGCGCCCGAGACGGTCGTCCAGATAACAACGGTGAGCAACAACAGCATGATCAGCAACCCGCTGACCGGCGCAGTCACCAGGCGATCAATGCGCTGATCAAGGTCGTACTTCCGATCAGCAGCGGTTTTGACGGCGCGACGCGCAATGCGCTCCGCTTCCGCGTAGAGCGATTGCACTACCTCGTCGCGGAACCCGGATGGCAGGCTGTTGCGCAGCGCCTCGGCTCTTGCAAGGACATCCTCCGGTGTCGCCATCATTGCCTCCCGACAATCGCCATTGTGCTGCTCAATTGCTCCTCTGGTGATCGCTGCCGCCTGACAATGTCCGCAAGTTCACCGCTGCGGATCGCCTGCTGCACCCGCGCATCGCCCTCGAGCAGACGAATGGCGAGCCAGCGCGCATTTGGAATACCGGGCACCAGGTGCTCGATCAGCGGCGTCAGTTCGCGGATAGCCTTCTGAAACGCAGGCGTTCCCTCCACCCGACACGGATTGGTGGCGATGCGTCCTTCGATAACATCGGCAACGGTCGAGAGAAGCGACATAATACCCTCACCGTTGCGGGCAGAGATCGGCACTGCTGGCACACCCAGATCACGACTGAGCGCGCGCGCATCCACCTCAATCCCCTTCCGTCGCGCCTCGTCCATCAGGTTCACCGCTACCACCACCTTGTCGGTAATTTCCAGCACCTGCAACACCAGATTCAGATTGCGTTCAAGCGCCGTTGCATCGGTGACCACAATCGTGCAATCCGGCTGACCAAACAGCAAAAAATCGCGCGCCACCTCCTCATCCTGCGATGTGGAGAGGAGCGAATAGGTTCCCGGCAGATCGACCAGTTTGTAGCGGACGCCGTTGAACTGATACCCACCCTCGGCGCGCGTGACGGTCTTACCGGGCCAGTTGCCGGTATGCTGTTTCAACCCAGTCAGGGTATTGAAGAGGGTGGACTTGCCAGTGTTGGGATTGCCAGCAAGCGCCACCACCCGGTCGAATGTATCCATCTTAATGCCCATCCGCTCCAGATGCGCATACGCTGGGCAGGTCGCGCACGGATCGGCAGGGGGCGTTCGTGTCGTCATGGAACGCTCACCTCCACGTTCATCGCTGGTCGATCAATTCGAGCGATGGGGCCTGACCCAAATACGATCGGCCTGATCCCGTCTGAGCGCGATCAACGTCCCGCGCACCCGATAGGCACGCGGATCGGCGAACATATTCTGCAATTCAGGGTACACCACCGCGCCAGGCGTCAACCCTAGGTCGAGCAGCCGGCGCCGGGTAAACCCTTGCAGTGCGTCATCCAGCGCGACGATCTCAGCGGTTTGGTGCAGGGGCACGTCGCTCAGCGGAATCGTGTGGTTGCGTGCCGCCTCCTCTTCTGTCAACGGCGCCAGCGTGACATTCACGGCAACGGCGGGCGCCAGGCGGTACTCATGCTCGCCGTCACTCAACACTAGGCGCTCCGGCGTCCGTTCCAGCACTCGCACCATCTGCCCCAGGCGCAGACCAACCGCCAGAATCTGTTCATATGCAATCGCCGGTTCGTCCTCCAGATGCACGATGCGTCCCGGCGTGTCGAGGGGCCAGGCGGTAAGCGGAGTTCCTGCCACATCGGACAACGACCCCTCACGGTTCGGGATCGGGTCGCCGTGCGGATCGCGCCGGGGATAGCCCATCGCTGCTTCCAGTTCGTCAAGTTGCGCCGCGGTCAACGTATGTTCGCGCCGCTGCGCCTCATCGTGCACCCGCGCCAGCGGCATGCGCGCTTCGTCCGCTAGATAGCGTTCCCAGAGCCGATGCGCGCGCACCACGTGCAACGCCCAGCGCTCGCCCTCTGGCGTCAGGTGCAGTTCTGCGCCGCGCGTTTCGAGCAAACCTTGCGCTTCCATCTTCTCGATCAGGCGCATACTCCGCGCACGCGGCAGCGCCAGTGCCCCGCTGAGCGACTCCGGCGTCGCATGACGCCCCTGATACTCGCGGTTGAGCAGATACTTGAGCGCATCCTCAACCAGTTCCCGCTCGCGCGTCGCCCGCCAGGTGCGGTAGAACGCAAGCAGACCGATGCGCGGAAGTACAACCCCGATAATGCAACCTAACACAAGCACAAACCAGACAATCATAGTTCCTCGTAGTCTTCCATAAAGCGCCTGCCCTGTACAGCAACGGGGCTGAAGATAGCATCAAATTATTTTTTAGGCATTCCTAAATCAAATAATACTCTGGCATAATCTGCTTGTCAAGAGCCGAATGGAACAGGAACTCGCGCCTTCTCTCCGAATCGCACCCGGTGTACCTGTGGCACTCATCCTGTCTGTCCTGCGTGACCGTCACTTTGCTCCAGAAAGGCGCCAGGCACATGCTATGCCTTTGCCTCTCTCCATGTGAAGAATGTGGAAAAGCCTGCCTCGTTGTATGGTATGATGTAAGAAGAAATAATGGTCACATGTAAAGCCCCGTGATCATGGTTTCACTTCCAGACATCGTTCAAGCATTCGCACAGGGTCTCAATGCTGCTGACTTACGGAAACCAAAATACAATATCATGTAGGCATTGGTCCTTTTCCGGAACACAAAGCCATTGCTCTCATCATCCAAGAATTGTCACACATTAAAGTCGATCCAGATGTTTTCTATCCCGATCCTGAAACCCGCCAGAAATGTGATATTTGTATTGTTTCAAACGCTAATCATTATGACTGGGCGATTGAAGTCAAACTTCTGCGTTTTTTAGGCAATAATGGCAAACCAAATGATAACATGCTTACCCACATTCTTTCGCCCTATCCTCAACACAAAAGTGCTCTTAACGACTGCATCAGGCTGGCACGATCCTCGTTTGCAGCAAAGAAAGCCATCCTCATTTACGGCTTCGAGCACGATGAATGGCCTCTTGAACCAGCGATCGGAGCTTTCGAGCATCTGGCGAACAAAAGTCTGGGTCCAGTTGGATACCAAGAGGGTACGAGGTATGTGAGCTGTTTTACCGGTCTGACTCATCACATTCACAAAAAAGGAAAAGTGTTTGGCTGGGAATTGATTTCGAACAATACAGGTAATCATGACACTGGACGACCTCTCACGCCGCGTTGAAGCGCTGCGTGAACAGATCCGCTACCACAACTACCGCTATTACGTCCTCGACGAACCGGTCATCAGCGACGCTGAGTACGATGCGCTGATGCGCGAACTGCGTGCGCTCGAAGCGGCACACCCTGAACTTGTCACCCCCGACTCGCCGACCCAGCGGGTTGGCGCGCCGCCGGGTGAGCAGTTCGCTAAAGTGCAGCACGTCGTGCCGATGCTGTCGCTCGCCAATGCGTCCGACGAGGCTGAAGTGCGCGCCTGGTACGACCGTGTGTTGCGTCTGCTTGGCAACGATGCGCAGGTTGCATTTGTCGTCGAGCCGAAGATCGACGGGCTGGCGGTGACCCTGATCTATCGCGATGGCATCCTGGTGCGCGGCGCAACCCGCGGCGACGGTGAGACTGGCGAGGATGTAACTGCCAACCTGCGCACTATTCCCAGCATTCCACTGCGCCTGGGCGCACTTGCCAGCAACTCCGAAGGGCAAACGAATGGCGCACCGGTTCAGGCGATCATTCCGCCGTTGATCGAAGTGCGAGGCGAAGTGTATATGCGCATCGCCGACTTTCTGCGCTTGAATGAACAACTGGCGGCATCTGGCGAGAAAGTCGCCGCCAATCCGCGCAATGCGGCTGCCGGTTCGTTGCGCCAGAAAGACCCGGCGATCACTGCGCGGCGTCCGTTGCGCTTTTTTGCCTATGGCATCGGGCAGATCGAGCGGGTGCAGGTGCAGACGCAGTGGGAAACACTCAACCTCCTCCGTACGCTCGGTTTTCCGGTCAACCGCGATGCACGCCGCTTCGAGCGCCTGGATGATGCGCTGGCGTACTGCCGCGAGTGGATGACGCGCCGCGACGAACTGGAGTACGAAGTTGACGGCGTAGTGATCAAGATCGATAGTTTTGCGCAACAGGCGCAGTTGGGCGTCGCCGGGCGCGACCCGCGCTGGGCGATTGCGTTCAAGTTCCCGGCGCGTGAAGCAGTCTCACGCCTGATCGATATTGTGGTGAATGTCGGACGCACCGGCGTCATTACCCCCAACGCGGTGATCGAGCCGGTCAACATCGGCGGTGTGACGGTGCGGAATGCCAGTTTGCACAATGCCGATTACATTGCCGAACGCGATATTCGGATCGGCGATTATGTCATCGTCAAGCGCGCTGGCGATGTGATCCCGTACATTGTCGGACCGATCGTGGCGCGGCGTGATGGCAGCGAACGTCCGTGGCAGATGCCGGCGACATGCCCGGCATGCGGCACGCCGCTCGAACGTGCCGAAGGCGAGGTGGCATATCGCTGCCCGAACTTCGGCATCTGCCCGGCGCAGATTACCCGTCGGATCGAACATTTCGTATCACGCGGCGCGATGGATATCGCGGGAATCGGCGAAAAACAGGTGCAACTCTTCGTCGAACGCGGCTGGGTGCAGGATGTCGCCGACCTGTACATGCTGACGCCAGATCATTTTGCAAATGTTGAAGGGTATGGTCCCAAACGGGTTGCTAACTTGCTCAGCGCCATTGCGGATTCGAAGAATCGCCCGCTCCACCGCCTGATTGTTGGGCTTGGCATTCGCTACGTCGGCGAAGTCGTCGCCCAGATCCTCGCCGACCATTTTGGTTCGCTTGATGCGCTGGCAGCCGCTTCCGCCGATGAGATCGATGCCCTAGAGGGCATCGGACCGGCTATTGCCGCCAGTGTCGCCGAATACTTCTTGCGCCCGGAGAGTAAGGCGCTGATTGCCAAATTGAAGCGGGTCGGTGTGCGCACCGAGGCGCAGGGAACGGCGCGTGCGTCGCGCGGGAATGCGCTGGCGGGCAAAACGTTCGTGATCACTGGCACGTTGCCATCGATGTCGCGCGAAGAAGCCAGCGCCCTGATTACCGCCCATGGTGGCAAGGTCAGCGGCAACGTCTCCAAAAAAACCGATTATCTGGTCATCGGCGCGGAACCGGGCGGAACAAAGTTTGCAAAAGCGCAGGAACTTGGCATTCCCATGATCGACGAAGCCGGACTGCTGGCGCTGATCGGAGCGGGCAGAACTGCAGACGACCAGGCGACGTCTGCATCGGATGGACGCGCTGCGACAGCGAGCGTTCCGCCATCAGACAATGTGCCGGAGTCGCCCCGGCAGTTAGATCTTGATCTTTCATAATGTGGAGACGTCAATGGCCGGTCGCCTTCCTGATCCAGTTGAACGCCTGTTTGACCCCCTTTCTTACGCAATAGTGCCGTTGGTTGATGGGCTGGCGCGCCATGCACTGAAGCGCCTGGGCGCCTTCGAACAGACGCGGTGCATCAACGGGGTTCCGATCCACTACTATCTGATACCGTGTCGTCGACTGGCGCCATTGCCGGTGCTCTTCATTCACGGTATGGGCGATAGTGCTGTCACCTGGAGCCTGGTTGCGCTGCTCGTCGCTCGCCGCCACGATGCCTTCCTGATCGACCTGCCCGGCTATGGTCTCTCGGGCCTGCCGCCAGGGAAATCGTTCGCCTCGATTGCCGATATGACTGCGATTGTCGGCGCCTTTGTGCGCGATGTCATTGCCCGACCGACGCTGCTCGTCGGTAATTCGATGGGCGGGTGGATCGCAATACGGGTTGCGGAAACGCACCCTGATATAGTGCGCGGCGTTGTGTTGATGAATGCTGGCGGGGCGCTGCTGGACGGTCATCGCTCGTGGGACCCGTTCATCGAACTGTTATCGCCAGCCGATGCTCATCAGGCACGGCAGGTGGCGCGGATGGTCTTCGGCGCAATTCCGCCGCCAGTCAGGGAACTCAGCGCGCGCGGCATGATCAATCTCTTTGCACGGCAGGTGGTGCGCGACTTTATCAGTGCTACCGATGAGCATGACTTTCTGAACGCTGACGAACTGCGCCAGCTGCCAACGCCAACTGCGCTGCTGTGGGGAGAGCGTGATCGCTTCCTTCCACCTGGCTCCTTCGAGTTCTTCTGCAACCATCTATCCCAACCGTATACGCGCGTGCTCAGGCATTGCGGTCACCTGCCGCAACGCGAACGTCCGCTGGCGACAGCACGCTTCATCAAGCACTTTGCCCGGCGCATCGCTCCTGCTGTACAACCAGAGAACTGCGCATCGGGAAGCAGAAACTCAGAGCGCGATCGAAAACCTACACAGGTGGAGTCATAACAGCATCCCTTCCCTCTGTCCGTGGTGAACGCCTGACGGACGCCAATGTCAATAAAAACGCACCGCAGAGACGCTGGGCGCACAGATTTTTCCGTATAACTGCGTTCGCTATGCCTCTGCAGTGACACGACCTTTTTGAAGGAGACTCAACATTGGCACAGAAGCGCCTGTGATGGACGAACTCCTATACCGCGGGCAACGACCAACCGGCACAGTTAAGCGACGGCACTGCCATCGCCTGCCTGCTTCGCTTACCCGCCACATTATCAGAAGGCGGTCATCTGATCTGCGCTCCACTGTGGGAGCGTTTGCAACGAATTCGCGCCTGTTCTGCGATCATTCGTCGCCGATGCTCACGGTATCATACCCAATGGCTATAGTTATGTTCCATCATTGTGGCTGCAACTGATAATAGGAGATAGCGTTCCATGAAGATTACGCGGCGTCAGATAGTATCCCTGACTCTTGGAATACTCCTGGTTGGCGACATTCTCCTGGCGATTGCGCTCGCATTCATCCGAAACTGGAACGGTGCCGCTATCGCCAGCGTATCTGCGATTGTGACCAGCGTCCTGTTCTTTGCACACCTCCGGGGATGGAAGCACGCCGCTGTGGTGCTCATGATTTTTTCTTCGGTGATGGTAGGATCTGCCTTGAACATCGTTCTCATGAACGGACGTATCCATACTGCTGCCGCTCATTTTCCCGCCGGTGCTGGGGCTGGCATTGGTTAGCGCCCCGTGGATCACGATAAGTGCCATCGTGTCATCAGGAGTCTATGTTGTTCGGGCGATGCTGTCCGGCTACACAGTCGATCCAGTTCTCATTGTCGTTTATGTGATGCTGGTTCTGATCATCCTGGTGGCGCGCGCGGTGCTCAACACCGAAGTGCAGCGGGCAGAGGAAGCCCGCCAGCGCGCAAAAGCGGCACAGACGCGCATTACAGGCGGACGCACTGGAAGCCGCCAACGCTGCGCAGCAGGCGCAACTGGAAGAGCAACGCCGCCTACTCGACCTGGTCGCCACGCTTGAAACCCCGGCTATCACGCTCGCCGAAGGTGTCCTGTTTGCGCCGGTCGTCGGTCACCTTGATAGTCGCCGTTCGGCAGCGCTGACCACGCGCCTGCTTGAAGCAGCGCATCAGCAGCGCGCCAACCACGTAATCGATATTGCTGGCGTCTCGATGGTGGATAGCACAGTGGCGCAGGCGCTGATCCAGACGGCGCAGGCGCTCAGGTTGCTGGGGTGTCGCGTGACGCTCAGCGGCATCTCGTCAGAAGTGGCGCTGACGTTGACGCGACAGGATATTGCGTTGAGCGACATTGCCACCGTGCGCAGTCCGCAGGAAGCCTTGCGGCTCCAGCAGATGTAAGACGCAGGCTATGCCCCTTGCCATGGTGAATTGCACAAGCCACGCAGACGGGAAAAGCAGGACACTCAGTTCCTGGTTCTCAGTTCCTGGTTCTCAGTTCCTGGTTCTCGCTCCTCTGCCAGTTTTTGCTCGATGTGATCGAGACGCGCCCGCACCTCGCGCCGCCACGCCAGGTCATCGATTTCCTGGGAGCGAACACGGTAGAGCACCTCCTCGATGAGCCGCCGCGTCCCGCCGATCCGGTCCGCCAGCAGTCCGATCAGGAAAATAATGAAGCCAAGAATGAGCGCCGTGCTGCCAACCGCCAGCGATTGGGCATTATCCTGCGGGAAATTGTTGACGAGCTGGCGCATGACATACACGTACAGCGCGCGCCCTAAAAAAATGACGCCTGTAATCAGGAAAGGAAGCGCGATGTACGTGAACGTTCTGAGCGGCTCATATGCCGTATAGGTGCGCACAATCGTCGAAGCCTGGCGCTTGATGAAGTTCCAGTTGCCGGTATGCAGCCGCGACGCACGACGCACCGGATTGGTTGCAATCGGCACCGTCTGGATTGTCAGACGACGCTTGCCCGCCTGGATTAAGTTCTCCACAGTGTACGAGAAATCACTGGTCACAAATGTACGCAGCGCTGCTTCGCGTGACAGTGCACGGAAGCCGCTGACCGTATCGGGAACATTGGTGCCAGACGCCCAGCGCACCACGCCGCTCCCAATGATCTGAAGGGCCTTTTTCAGCGGCGAAAAATGCGCATTATTCTCGATCTGACGATCCCCAATCACCATGTCTGCCTGACCGGCGAGAATCGGGGCGATCAGGCGCGGAATCTCATACCCCGGATACTGATTGTCGCCATCGGTATTGACAATAATATCGGCACCGAGCCGGAGCGCTGTATCGATGCCGGTCTGATACGCAGTCGCCAACCCTTTGCGACTGGTGTGCCGCACCACGTGATCAGCGCCGTGCGCTAGTGCGACGGCGATGGTATCATCGGTGCAACCATCGTCGATGATCAGTACCTCGACACTATCAATACCGGGAATATCGCGCGGAATGTCAGAAAGAACGCGCGCGATTGACTCGGCTTCGTTGAGCACGGGGATCTGGACAATCAGTTTCATTTGTGTTACGAATGTGTTATCTTGCTGTGCAGTGCGATTTTAGCCGAGCATGCCATAATTGTAAAGTGAAGCCGGGTGATTAATGATGTCGGGGTGGTATGGATCGCCAGACCCTGGGGTGTCGTGAAGCGCGCCAATTGATCGATCAAGGCGTCTCTCCCGGTTCAACGCGACCCAAGCATCGCACGCTTGGATTTCACCTGGCGCGCTGCGCGGCGTGTCGCGCATACCGCGCGCAGAAGAACGACACGTTGCTCGCCACGCTACTGGAAACGCCACCTTGCCATACGTCGCTGCCATCGGCAGACCGCAGGCGATTGCAGTATCCGATCCGCCTGATCCGCGCAATCAGCCTGACCCTGATGGGCATTGCCGCTGTGCTGACCCTCATCTTCTTGGGTCGGATGGCGGTGGCATTCGCTGCCATTCTTGGTCATATGGACGCAATGACGCGAAATGCCGGGCAGACTATCGCAGGATCGTCACTGGGAACACTGCCAACCGAACTGGCGACACTCATTCCACCAACATTGCCTCCTCCCCCCTGGGCTTCTGCGGACCCTCCGACGACATTCGCTCCTTCGGTGACTACGACGGTTGCGGCAGCCACAGTGTCGGCGACGCCAACCACTGCGTCAGTCGAGGCGCTGCCTATATCAGCTACTCCAGAGAAACCATCGCCGACTATTACCGCAGCATTGCCAGTCTTGCCGACAATCACGCCCATTCCGTTACGTCCCGACTATCGACCAGGCGCGTCGACGCCAGCGCTTGCTCCACTTCCCACACTGTCAGCTGGCTATCAACGCACCCTGCCAGCAGGTCAGGCGATCACCGTTCTCCTGCTTGGTCTCGACCGGAGACCGGGCGAGACGTTCCCGTCGCGCGCTGATGCAATTATCGTAGCGCGGATCGAACCGGAGCGCCAGCGCGTTGCGCTCCTCTCGCTGCCGCGCGACCTGGTCGTACCAATCCCCGGATGGGGATGGTCGCGGATCAACGCGGCAATGGTTTATGGTGAACTGAATCCCGCGCTCGGAGGAGGGATCGCGCTCACCAGGCGCACAGTTAGCGAATTTCTCTCTATTCCCATCGATTACACGGTCATCGTCGATTTTACTGGCTTCATTGGCGCGATCGACGCGATTGGCGGCGTTACCATTAATGTGCCGGTCGAGCTTTACGATCCAAACTACCCAACCATGGATTACAGGTACACCGTTGCGCATTTTCGTCCTGGCGTCCAGCACATGGATGGTGCGCGCGCCTTGATGTACGCGCGCATCCGGCATATGGACAGCGACTGGGAACGGATGAAGCGCCAGCAGACAGTGATTATTGCCGCGCTCAACCAGGTGCGTGAACGTAACGCTCTCGAACAGGTCGAGAGTATCGCCGCGCTCACCAGTGCGTTACGCGGTTTCGTCATCACTGATATTCCCGAAACGCAACTCCTCGGTCTAGCGTGGGCATTTCGCGACTTTGCGCCGGATCAGGTCGAGCGTTATGCTCTTGACGCCAGTTCTGTCAGCATCGGCGCACCAGGTGATCCGTATGCGCAGTACGCTTTGCCGGGCGCCATCGAGCGCCTGCGCGCACAACTGCTGGGGAGTTAGAACTTGTTCTGTTGTTCTTTAGAAAGGTAAGTTGGGTGCAGCAACCGCCAGAAATGCTCTAGCCTCAAGTGCCTGCCTGGATGTCGATTACACAGAACGACACCCCGACTATCTCTCGTATCTCGCATTGCTATGATACAAAACAGAGCCGGGTAAGAGCATCCCTCCAAACCTATGCGCGAATGCGACTTGAATGCGTCGGGGCATACCGCACTGTCGGGCTGCGCGCAGACCGGATGAACCGCCGGGCTATGGGGTGAATACTGATTGTTCTTAATCTGCATAATGCTTTCCAGGGAGGTCACCGGAATGGACGAAGACCACAGCTACCGTCGCCTCGAAATGACTGTTCTGATGACGCCGGATATGGCAAATTTCGCTGGACGGGTGCACGGCGGCTCGATCTTAAAACTGCTCGACCAGGTGGCATACGCCTGCGCTGCGCGCTACTCTGGCTCATATGTGGTTACAGTTTCGGTTGACCAGGTGGTCTTCCATGAGCCGCTCTATGTCGGCGAGCTAGTGACATTTCTGGCGTCGATCAACTACACAGGCACCAGTTCAATGGAGGTTGGCATTCGAGTCATGGCGGAAAACATCCAGGCACGCAGTGAGCGCCATGTGATGACTTGCTATTTCACCATGGTAGCGGTCGACGAACACGGCAGACCGCATCGCGTCCCCAAATTCACTCCCACGACGCCAGTCGAGCAACGGCGCTGGAAAGCGGCGCAACTGCGGCGCGAGTTCCGCCGCGAGATCGAGCGACGCAGCCTCGATATTCGTCTGCACCCTGACGAGCTGGCGTCAGAACAGCATAGCCAGGAGACAAGTCAGTAATATCAAATCTTGATCGACGGATGCATTCTTGCCAGGGCGCCCCCTGGCTGTTCTGGGATGTTCCTGGCGCGCCGGAACGGTGCGAGGACGCACACCACCAGGGCGCGAGGGCGTCTCGCCCGTTTTCAGCGATGCGACTCCATCACATGAGGGAGGGCATCACGCCCTCGACTGCCCTGCAAGAGTGGAAGGCCTGCGCTCTATGGCAACCAGTGCGGATGGTGAAAGAACACTGGTAGGCGGTGAATATTGTTCTACCAGATTTGTGTAAGCCATTTTTGGGCGCGCATTCATATCAAAGCCCGGCTTGTGCAGCCCAAAAACCGTCCCCGAGAACCTGGCGGTCTTCCGCTTGACAGCGTGTGGTATGCTGGCATGCGACAAAATGGAGGGTGATTTCCAAAGATGCGACTCTACGGCGCTCAAAGCATGATCGCGCCGCTTCGTCGTGTACTGATGCGGCGCCCGGATGAGTCTTTCGGCGAAGTGGATCCGCAACGCTGGCACTATACAGCGCACCCCAATCTGAAGCGCGCTCAGGACGAGCACGACGTACCGGTCGCTATCCTGCACAGCGCCGAGGTCGAGGTGCTGTACCACGATATTCCGCAGCCTGGGAGAGCGGATTCCATCTTTGTGTTCGATCCGGCAATTGTCACCTATGCTGGCGCAATTATTCTGCGCATGGGTAAAGACCTGCGGCGCGGCGAAGAGGAGGCGATGGCGCAGCGCTTCGCTCAACTCGATATTCCGATCCTGGCGACGCTCGATAGCGCAGTGCTCGTTGAGGGCGGCGATTTGCTCTGGCTCGATGACGAAACCCTTGCCGTCGGGATAGGATTCCGCACCAACGCCGAGGGATTTCGTTAGTTGACCGCTGCCCTGGCGCCGCCTAGCATCTGCACCTTGCTGGTGGAACTTCCATACCACCACGGACCGGAGGCCTGCCTGCACCTCCTTTCACTCATCAGTATCGTCGATGAACGTCTAGCAGTCGTCTACCCTCCGCTGATCTCCGTGCCGTTCTACCAGGAATTGCACCGCCGCGGGTTTCGTCTGGTCGAAGTTCCCGACTCCGAGTTTCCAACAATGGGACCGAACGTGCTGGCGCTGGCGCCGGGTCAGTGTCTGATGCTCGAAAACAACCCTCTGACGAAGCAGCGCCTGGAAGCAGCGGGGTGTGAGGTGTTGACCTACTGCGGCAACGAAATCTCACTCAAGGCAGAGGGGGGCGCGACCTGTCTGACCCGTCCGATTTTGCGAGGGTAACAATATGACTGGCATGCATCCACTCAAACGCGCCGTTATCGATGCCATCGATACCGACGGCTTACTGGCATTTCTCGGCGATCTGGCCGCTCTTCCAAGCCTCGACGAGTCACCCGACGAACAGGCGGCGCAGGAGTATGTTGCGGCATTCCTGGAACGCCAAGGGTTTGAGATAGATGTCTGGGAGATCGACTTCGACACGTTGCGTCGCCATCCGTCATTTTCGGCAGAAGTGGAACGTCAGCGCGGATCAGGCGTCGTCGGAATGCTGGGAATGGGAGAAGGACCAACGTTGATCTTCAACGGACACGTCGATGTTGTACTGGCTGGTGATCAGGCGCTCTGGCGTTTTCCACCCTGGCAGACGACGATCGCTGACGGCTTTGTGTACGGACGTGGCGCGCTCGATATGGAAGGGGGCTGGCCTGCGTAGTGTTTGCCGCGAAAGCCATCCGTGACACCAGTGTTTGCCTGAAGGGGCGTTTGCTGATCCAGAGCGTCATCGGCGAGGAAGATGGCGGGTGCGGCACGCTTGCCACGGTGCTGCGCGGTCACACCGGTGATGGCGCGATTGTGGTCGAACCGACCGGACTGTGCATTGCGCCAGCACAAGCGGGTGCGCTCAATTTTCGCCTGACCGTACCCGGCGCTGCGGCGCACGGCTGTGTGCGTGAAGAAGAAGTCAGCGCGATTGAAATGTTCATCCCGCTTTACCGGGCATTGATGGATCTCGAAGCCAGGCGCAACGCCAAAGTGCGGCGCAGAGACGATGCCGTCAGCTGTCTCTACGCCCGCTACACTACGCCCTACGCTCTGAGCATCGGCGTGGTGCGCGCTGGCGAATGGGCATCGACCGTCGCCGAAACCCCGGTCGCTGAAGGACGGTACGCAGTCGGTGAAAACCTGGCAGAAGCGCGGTGGATGCTGGAGGAAACTGTTATGCACACTGCTCGGGCAGATCCCTGGCTTCGTGAGCATCCACCGCGCCTGGAGTGGTGGGGAGATCGGTTTGCCCCATCAAGCACACCGCTCGACCATCCTCTGGTTGAAACGACTGCCGCAGCATTCGCAGCGATCACCAGCGTACTTGCAACTCTAGAAGGCATGACCTACAGCGCCGACATGCGGTTGCTGGTTCACGAAGGTCGTACTCCGACCATTCTGTTCGGACCGGGGGATGTGCGCGATGCGCATCGCCCCAATGAGCGCGTCGCAATTGCCGACCTGGAGACCGCGACGCGCACACTGGCGCTGACGGCATTATGTTTCTGCGGGGCTGGATAGCAGCGCCTTTCGCCATCTCACCGTCGTCGTGTCGGCGGAGGCGTTGCTCCTTCACAGGGGTAGATTGTTTTGGAAAGCCACTACGTGCTATCTCTCGTTTCAGGTATCAGGACGCCCAAACTCCCCCTTCTCCCCTTGTGGGAGAAGGGGGTTGGGGGAATGCTCACAGGGGTAGATTTTTTGGCAAGCCCCTGCGTGCCATCTCCCGTTTCAGCCATTAGGACGCCCAAACTCCCCCTTCTCCCCTTGTGGGAGAAGGGGGTTGGGGGGATGAGGGGCAAAGACGCACAGGAATGCTAATGAGCGGTTTTCGTCTTATTCCTGCGAACTACCTTTCTCACTCCTGTCGGTGCGTCCCACAATCCGCCACGCACCTGGCAGAAGCAGCGCTGCGATCGCCATCTTCACCAGATCGCCAGGGATGAAAGGGAACGCACCTTTTGCGAGCGCATCAGCCATACTCGTCTGGAGCACGATTGCCAGCCATGTCGAACCTAGCCCCAGGATGAGAATCGAGCAGAGCGCCATCGATCCCACCATCTGCAGTGGATGACGGTCAACGCCAAAACGCTGCACCAGCCAGCCCATCAGTGCCGCAGCCAGTGGAAATGCCACCAGATACCCTCCCGTCGGTCCAAGCAGGCGTGCAAGGCCCGCAGCACCGCCTGCAAATACTGGCAATCCTGCAACGCCCGACACCACATAGGCTGCCAGGGTGAGAAAACCCAGGCGAAAGCCATATGCCGCTCCGATCAGGATAACCCCCAGCGTTTGACCGGTAATTGGCACGGGGGTAAACGGCAGCACAATCCGTATCTGCGCCAGTAGCGCAACAAACACAACCCCCCCGACGACGAGCAGCAGATCGCGCAACCAGGAAGCGCTTGGGAAGATAACCTGCACAAGTGATGGATGACGAATGGATGGCGTGACCATGCATGTCTCCTTTCTGGCAACAGCCCAGACTCAGGGCAGACCCTGAGTCCACATCTTGACTTCCAACAAAACGCGGTATGATTTATAGTATCGTATACGAGTTACAATCTTTCTATCTTTCGCATATACGACGACGAAGTCTCCAGCCCAACCACCCTGAATACAGGTGATACAATGACACAAATTCTCCTGATCTTCATCACGGCGCTGCTGTTTTCCGCCCTGGCGACACCTGTGGCGCGGCGAGTGGCGCTCCGCACCGGCGTGGTCGACGCGCCTGCCGCGCGTAAACTGCAACTCGTGCCAGTGCCATTGCTCGGTGGTGCGGCAATCTATAGTGCGTTCGTGGTTGCGCTCATCCTGTTCGGCGACCGGGCGTATGTGCGTGAACTGATCGGCATTCTGCTCGGCGCAACACTGGTATCACTCTTCGGGCTGGCAGACGACCGCTGGGGACTGAACGCCTACCTGAAACTGGGCGGACAGGCGCTGGCAAGCGCCATTCTGATCCTCGGCGGTACCCAGGTGCGCCTCTTTCCACAAGAATGGATGAACTGGGCAATCACCCTCATCTGGGTGGTTGGTATTACAAATGCGCTCAATCTCCTCGACAATATGGATGGTCTCTCGGCTGGAGTGACAACCGTTGCAGCAGCGTATTTCCTGCTGCTGGCTGCGATGAGCGGGCAGTACCTGGTGGGCGCGATGGCTGCTGCCCTGATCGGCGCGTGCGTTGGCTTCCTGCGCTACAATCTCAATCCGGCCACCATTTTCATGGGCGATGCAGGATCGCTCTTTCTGGGTTTTCTGCTGGCTGCGCTGGCGATCAAACTACGCTTCCCGTCGAATGTCCCGTGGATCACCTGGCTGGTGCCGGTCTGTGTGCTGGCAGTGCCGATTTTTGACACCTCGCTCGTCTTTGTCTCCCGTCTGCGGCGGGGAAAGAACCCATTGACCACCCCTGGCAAGGATCATGTTTCGCACCGCCTGACCGCGCTTGGTCTGACGCGACGCGAAGCGGTGTTGATCTGCTACCTGCTGGGATGCGCGGCAGGTATGGTAGCGGTCTATATCTCGCAGGCGCGTGCGCTGGATGCGTATGTCGCCGCAGCGATGCTCGGCATGGCGATGGTTGCCGGAATCATCTGGTTTGAACGACGTACAGAATGGCGTGATCCTCGCTAACGCCCCTCACTCTGCGCCGCTCTCCGGCAATTCGTGTCATCAATTCAATGTGGTCACCTCCAGAACTGGTGCACCTCTGGGTTATGATGCTGATTTCATCTGTGCACAATGATACACAGATATGCAATGCCATCAGACAACGTTCGACCCTGCGACAACCGACAGACAGCAGACTCTGCCCATGATTGCATCCGCAACGCTGACAATCTACCAGTTCTTCGATATTGGCGACGTCGTCGATCTGGCATGCGCAACGCTGCCTGAGCAACCCGTCAGAACGACGCTTCCAGTTATGCACGCGGCAGTCTGAGAGTATCCGCATCGCGCAGCCGCCGTTGCGGATCGAACTCGGTGCACTAACGGTTTCGCTGGCTGATACCGCTTTTGAGGGTGTGCTACCGCGCCGTCGTCTATAACCTGGGAGCGGTCGAAATGGCGGTTGAGATGCGCCCTGCCTTACTGCTCTCATGGGAAGACGCCGCCACCCTGTTCGCTGCGGTGCAGGAATTGCCGCCAGCGCTTAGCAGACGCATCACAACTGCGCTCAACGATCTGGAGATGCTTATTCGCCCGGCAATCTCTCGCCCGCGACGTTCGCCAGTGGTCGAAGACTACTGTGTGCTCATTGTGGATCGACTCGACCCGCCATGCACCGTTGCTGACCTGGGTAATCATCCGGTGGTGCGCTCCACACTGCTCGGCGAGCGCCGTTCGCTCAGTGCCGATGCATCGCGTCTAGTGACGGCGATCAGTTACTACCTTGACGATCTGGCGCTTCTGAGCCAGAATGGCGCGCTGTTGATCGAACCCGACGCCGCTGCGGCTGCAACTGCTGCAGAAATCATCGCATTTGCGAATGTCGAATTATTATTGATCCGTTCCTACGATGCGGCTCTCGACGCGCGCTTGCCAGAAGTTCATCGCCGGATCGCGCAGGCGCAACGCCGTCTCAAGATGCCGCTCGTGCGTCGCTATAGTCAGTTACTCAGCGATGTGCAACGTCTGGTTGCCGAGGTTACCGAAGTCACCGAACAGATCGACAACGCGCTCAAAGTCACCGATGATGTCTACTGGAACCGTCTCTACAGCGCAGCGCTTGGCGTATTGCGTGTGCGTGTCTGGCGCGAAGGGGTCGATCATAAACTGGCGCTCCTGCGCGAGACATTGCCATGCTCCACGCCGATGCAGACTCGGATCGCGCGGCGGCGCTGGGATAGGTCATTGTGCTGCTGTGAGATCGTGATGGCGCTGCTGGAGCGCAGCGGCGTGATATAGCGCTAGAGACGTATGCTCGCGTCGATGACAATGCACCTGATGTCCGAAGAGTGAACGAAGACGCTGCCTTCGTCCATCCCTGGTGCGAAACTTCAATCCATTCGCAGTTCCGAGTCGTAATGCAAGTTGCGCACATTAAGAAACGCAAAGAATGTGACCATGAATCTCACAGGTTTGCACCATGTGACTGCCGTAACCGGCAACGCATCCTTGAATCTCCACTTCTACACGCAGACTCTCGGGTTGCGCCTGGTCAAGAAAACCGTTAATCAGGACGATGTATCAGCGTATCATCTCTTCTACGGCGACGAGATCGGCAGTGCGGGAACCGAAGTCACCTTCTTCGACTGGCCCCACGTCGGTCCTAACATACCTGGCATTGGCAGCCTGACCGACATTGCATTGCGCGTGCCAGGACGCGCAGCGCTGGAGTGGTGGGTGCAGCGTTTCGATGACCTGAACGTGCGCCACAGCGGAATTATCGAGCGTGATGGGCGCGCCGCTGTCGCATTCGCCGATCCTGAGGGTCAGCGTCTGATCCTATTTTCAGATTCGGGTGAACCCGACCAGTCAGGTCGCATTCGCCGATCCTGAGGGTCAGCGTCTGATCCTGGTGGACGACAACGGCGCACCAGGCGGCGTGCCATGGCGCAATAGTCCTGTGCCGCCAGAGTATGCGATCCGCGGTCTCTTCTCGATCACGATCATTGCACGTCAACCTGAGCCGCTGGCGAAAACCTTCACTCAGGTGCTCGGCATGCGGATGGCAGGCGAATACATCCAGACGGATAACCTGGAACGGCGCGTCCTGGTCTTTGCGATAGGGGAAGGGGGTCCTGGTGCAGAAGTGCACGTTGTGATCCATCCCGATCTGCCGCCTGCGCAGGTGGGAATCGGCTGCATCCACCATGTCGCCTTTCGTGTCCCCAACGACGAGACGCACCTGCACTGGCAGCAACGCCTGACGTCACTTGGACTGCGCCCGACGCCAGTAATTGATCGCTACTACTTCCGGTCGCTGTATTTCCGCGTGTCACCTGGCGTGCTGTTCGAGATTGCAACCGACGGTCCTGGCTTTGCCACCGACGAAGACCCGGCGCACCTTGGCGAACGCCCGGCGCTACCGCCGTTCCTGGAACCGCACCGCGCACGGATCGAGGCGGGGTTGAAGCCGTTGTGAACGGTAGGGACGGAATTGCACATGGCAAAGAATACGCGTCCTTCCTGGGTGCTATTGTTGAGCAGGATGCCTCTCAACTCAACACGCATCGATTTCGACCGGCGTGCGAACAGGGGACTGTTGCATCGCCCTAACTCTGTCTGCTTTCATGCAGAGTGCATGCACCGCCCGGCGCTGTTCGAGCGTTCCCCACACGGCAAGCCGGTCGCTGGCAAGCAGAAGTGCGTCAGCACCGGGATTGGCAATCACAGCAGATCCGCGCTCGATAGCAACAATGGTGGCGCCAGTGCGCCAGCGAATGTGGTTCTCCCCTATCGTCTTTCCGTCAAGTGGCGATCCGGACTCGACCGTCATCCATGCAAGGCTGGTCGCCGCAGCGGACTGGCGCAACAATCGTAGTAACACCTCTTCCTGTCCCGGCAAACGGAGCGGACGATACCCCTGGATACGCACGGCATCGCTCAACGTATCGACCGTCTCCGGCGGCACATCGCAGCGCAACAGCGCCTGGCGCGCCATCTCGATGCCAGCCTCGAACTCCGGTTGCACAATTTCGTCTACTCCGAGCGGTTGCAATTCTTCAATCTGCGCCACATTCGCTGCACGCGCAACCAGCGGCACGGTTGCATTCAACTGGCGTACCTGACGCACTACCTGCTCAACATCGACCCCCCCGGCGACGACAACCAGCACCATGCGCGCATGCATCAGACCAGCCGCTTCCAGCACGACCGGACTGGCGCCATCGCCGTAGATCACCGGCAACCCTGCCTTCTTCGCCCGCTCGACCGCATTGTAGTCCTGGTCGATCACCACGCATGGCAACTGGAGTTGTTGCAGGATTTCGGCAGTATACCGTCCGACACGCCCGTAGCCGACGATAATAATATGATCACGCAATGGCTGTTCCGCAGCCAGGTGTGCTTCGAGCGTGGCACGGGTGCGCCGCAGACGCGCTGCCAGCGTATCGGCGCCACGCACTGCGAATGGCGTCAACACCATCGTCACAACTGCCGTCGCTAGAACAAGGGTGAACGTTTCCTGACGAATGGCGTCGGCTTTCAGACCAACTTCCGCCAGAACGAAGGCAAACTCGCCAATCTGAAACATGCCCAGCCCAACCAGGATCGGAATACCATCAGTATATCCAAAGGCACGTGAGATCACGCCAAAGATCAGCATTTTCCCAAACGCGACCAGCGCAACCACCAGCAACACAATTCCCAGATGGTCGATCAGGAACACCGGATCGATCAGCATACCGATTGAAACGAAGAACAACAAGCCAAACAGATCACGGAGCGGACCGATGTCATTGAGCGCCTGATGGCTGTGCTCCGATTCACTCAGCACCATACCGGCAACAAATGCGCCAAATGCAAACGACAGCCCCGCCAGATAAGTCGCATACCCGACGCCAAGACCGATAGCAACGACCGCGATCAAATAGAGTTCGCGCGAATTCCAGGCGGCGATACGCCGCAGAACCACGGGGATCAGGCGCGTACCACCGTAGATCATCAAGGCAAGGAAGAGCGTCGCACGCACAACTGCCCATGCAAGCGTCGTCAGTCCTGCTGCGGGATCTTGCAAGGTTGGCAGGATGATGAGCATCGGAACAACCGCCAGGTCCTGGACGATCAGCATGCTCATCATAATGCGCCCTGCCAGCGAACCGAGCCGACCCTGCTCCAGCAGCGTTTTGAGAATGACCATGGTGCTCGAAAGTGCCACAATTGCGCCAAACCAGAGCGATTCATACGTGGGCCAGCCAAGCAGGCGACCGACGCTAAACCCGAACGCCATCGTCACCAGGATCTGAATCGTCGTACCAGCGAGCGCAATAGCGCGCACTTTTCCGAGACGGTTCAGATTGAATTCGAGTCCCAGGGCAAACAGGAGCAGCGCCACACCTATTTCCGCCAGCAATTCGATATCATGAATGTTGCTGATGGTAATACCGCCAGTATGGGGACCCACAACCACGCCAGCGAGAATGTACCCCAAAATGAGCGGCTGACCAAACCGCTGCGCCACAAACCCGCCGATCAGTGCGGCAACGACAATAATGGCAATATCTGCTGCAATTCCCATATGCGCCTCCTTGTGCAGGTTTCCTTTTACACAATAGATGAGATGCGGTCACCCGCACCTGTGGGATATACGGCGCAGACTTTTCCTGGGGGGAAAACCGCTCATCACCCTATCTGGAGCTCAGGCGCGTCACCTGATCTGGATACGGTGGCACGGCTTTGTCATAAACAGCGGACACGGGCGTCTGCCTGCATCATTATACATTGTTCAGATGGAGAGTGTCCTTGATGGTGAACATATCCGCGCGGCGACGGTGTTGCACGCGCAGTGCAGCGGCGAAAACAATGCTGGCTCTCTGTGCTTTCCATCAATGGTCTTTGAAGAAATAGTCCGCCATAGCCCGCGCAGGCGAGCTTTGCCCTGGATAGCTGAGGACTTATTTTATAGCGGTTCTCAGATACGTTGAACCCTTGACTGGATTTCTGGAGCGTTCAATCTTCGCCTCCGGCGGGCTGAAGTCCTGGCTGAGGTCGGGCAAGCCCTACGGGCTGGATCAACCCAGGTCCTCCTGGCATATGGCAACGATACCTGAAACGCCATCCCCGCAGGGGCTTCCATGCGCTTGGGGAGGGCTTATGATCTTTATAATCCGGTAGATAGGCCAAGTAGCGAAGAAGGTCGGTCGAACTGCCAGCAAACCCGGACAGGAAGCGATCCACCTCCTCACGTAACCGTGGCAGATCGTTCGCCCAGCGCTGCAGATGGGTCACTGTGTGCCACAGCAGGCGCCACTGCTGCTCTCTGTCAGAGAGCGCCACGCGGCAGAGGTCGGCTATGGGACCATCTGGATCGGTCATTGGAGCGGCCCCCATTTCCGTCGTGCCGCCGCACGGGGTTCCGTTGGCCAATGGCCCGGTCGAGAGCACGGATAGGGCGTGGTTTGCGGTTCCACAGCCACGCGCAGATCGGGATGGGCGGGTCCCGGTCAGGTATCTTGCCCCACGTCTCGGCGCTCGACCACCGGAGACGTGGCGCGCCGATCCTTATACAACCGTCCCAACGTCGGCACTGTGATCCGGTTGGCGCGCCGAACACAGACCTGGGCCGGGCACGCATCCCGTGCGGCGACCACCCGCGTGAGCGTGTTGGCGCGCTGACTGCGCGCAGCCCGCGCGTGGTCAGCGCCCCGCACGGCATCGGCCTGGGCTAGCGTGGGTTGGCAGGCGATCGTGACTGCAGCGAGCAACACGACGCGCATACGCTCAGGTTCGATGTGCCGCCGGGCCAGGAGCGCAGCAATGACCGCCCGTTTGCCCTCATCGTCAGGGTCAGGACGGCGCATACTGGCGCGGGCCCGTTTTCAAACGACGTGGCGCCGCTCCAGGATGGGGTGGACGCCGGGCGCCGCACGGGCGGGGAACCAGGGGCAGGCGTGGCGGATGCCCGCCAGGGTCCAGCGGGTCAGATCCTGACCGCAGGCGCGCGGGGCGCGTTGAACGAGATGCGGCCCCTTCGTTTGGGCGGCGTCACGCATTTGGTGCTAAGGGGAAAACAGCGGGCGTGCGCCCGCGTCCCGTGCGACTCGTGAGGCCGTCCATTTCCTCGGCACGCCAGCGGTTGCGCCAGGCATCGACCGTATCGGGATCGCGGGGGCGTACCAGACCAGAGCGCGCCACCACTGCTGGAGGCGTCCCATCAGCGATGTTTAGGAGCGCTGCCGTACGTTCACGGAGCTACAGCAGCGGTGCGTGATCGCGGCGATCACATACTAGGCGGTGCTCCTCATCGGAACGTTCGCAGGTGCGGGAGCGGGGCATCGCTGCCTGCTGCACCAGGCGTCCGTGCGCCAGCGAATACTGGTGTCTATTCCGGATTTAATTAATGTTCATCATTTCGGTCTGCACTTCGCCGGAAGCGGGCGTCTCGCGCGACACGGCAAATATGAACGATGTCAATGTATCTGAGAAATGCTGAAAATTTTCAATCTCTATTAGCCCGACGGCAAGAGGCGCATACTGGATTAGAGCAGTTCTCACAAAGATTTGGTCTCGTTGGACAGGTTTGCACATGCCATCGAAGGCAGACGCCTTGTGCAACATCTCTCCGCGCGCTCCGCGTGCATCGAACCGGCTCATGCAGAAGCGCGAAGGCGCAGAGCGCGGGAGCATAGTGCTCACAAGGCCGGTCGGACGGGGCTGCACCTGTCGCCGCAAGCGGTCGCCTTGTGCAATACGGTAGACCCGGACAAGAGTCAACGTATCTGAGAACTGCTATAAGTTCTCAATATGTAGGGAAGGCTTTTCCGGCGAGTCCACGAGGTTCCATTGAACCCGATGACAGGAGACTCTTGACGACGGTTTTCTTCTGCGCCTATACTGAGCGGTACAAATACCGTCTGGCGCTACGTCAATGACATCTCAACTCAAAAAAAGGCGCGCGATCTGCCGACTTCCCACAACGACATCCTCAATAAATTTCGATCTACACTCCGCTTGAAGCGGGCGCTTCGTGCGACACGGCAGACCTAGACAGAGGAGAATGTATTTGAGAACTACTGTAAACTGTTACTGTCCGACCCGTCCGCCCCGCGACCGATTGCAACCTTTGCATTATTGCACTCGTCATGTACCAATGAGTGTATTGTATGCGCCGGTTTGCCGTATGTCATATCGGCGCTGCAGGGAGTAGAACGGTGGCTGAGCCATCTGCTGAACTCATCCGGCGCGCACAGGCTGGTGATCCAGAGGCGTTGACGCACCTTGTGCTCAGTCAGCAGCAGTATATCTATAGCATCGCGATGAGCATTTTGAAAAATCCTGATGATGCTGCCGACCTGACGCAGGAAGCGTTCATCCGTCTCTTCCGCGCACTGCCGCAATATAATGGCGATAGTCGCTTCACAACATGGCTGTATCGCCTGGTGGTCAACCTGGGGCGTGACGAGTTGCGCCGTCGCGGGCGGCAGGCGCCGCTGATATCCGTGCCAGAAAGCGATGAAGATTTCGATGCGATCGACACGGTTGCCGACGATGATCGCTGGTCCGATCCAGAGGTGGCGCTTGACTCGCAGGAGTTGCGTCAGGAAGTCCGTCGTGCACTGGACCAACTTGAGGAGCATTACCGCCTGGTGTTGACGCTGTACTACTTCGAGGATATGAAGTATACCGATATCGCCGAAATCCTCGATCTGCCACTGAACACCGTCAAAAGCCATATTCGGCGCGGGAAGGAGCGGTTGGCTGCAATACTTCAAGAACGGGAGCAACCACCCGCGGCGCGCGCGTTGCCTGCGCCGAAGCAACCGGAGACCGGCAGCAGTCCCTTCAGCCCGTTTATGCGGCTGCCTGCACCGGTTGGGGGGAGGTAGGCACTATGTTGAGTTGCGATGAAGCCCGCGCATTGCTGGCGCTCCATGCCGACGCGGAAATCAATGGCGCAGCGCTCCACGATCATCTTGCCAGGTGTCCGGCGTGTGCCGCATACCATCGGCGCAATCATGTCATCGATAGAATGTTGTGCGAAGAACTTCGGTGGGAAGTGCCATCGGCGCTGACAGCGCAGTTGATGGCAATTGCATTACAGTCTGCCACTTCATCCACCGCGTCGCGCCCCCGTCGTTGGTATGTCGTGACCGTCTATATGCTGACGGCAATGGTTCTAGCGGTGTCGCTGGCAGTCGCCTGGACGTTCGGCGAGAGCCTGGTGATGCAGATCGGGTTGGGCGATGCACTAGCATGGGTGTTCGACACACCGGCTCAGTGGCTGGCACAGGTGATGCCGATGCAACCTGCGTCACAGTGGGTTATTGAGTTTGCACTGCGAGTGCGCGATCAACTCCTCTGGTTGCTGCTAGCAGCGATCCTGTGGGCGCTCCTTGATCGTTCGCCTCGTTCTGCGCTTGCCCGAACGGAATAATTCGGGGGCGCTGTGCGGCAGCGCCCCCCACCCGTGCCGTCGGTGGTTTACCCCGCCACCTGGGGCTCTGCGGCACCATGTCCCATGGGGCACTGCTCCACAACGCCCCTACCGCCTGATGCGAAACGCCCCCATACCAGCGTAGTGTGCCGCGCTTCTCAGTTCCTCTTCGATACGCAGCAACTGGTTATACTTTGCTACGCGATCGGTGCGCGCCGGAGCGCCGGTCTTGATCTGCCCGGCGTTCGTTGCCACTACCAGGTCGGCAATCGTGACATCTTCGCTCTCGCCTGAACGGTGTGAAACGACTGCCGTCCAACCGGCGCGATTCGCCATGCTGATCGCATCCAGCGTCTCGGTCAATGTACCGATCTGGTTCAGTTTGATCAGGATCGAATTTGCCGCCTGTTCGGAAATGGCGCGCGCAAGACGCTTCACGTTGGTGACTAGAAAATCATCGCCTACCAGCTGGATCCGATCGCCGAGTCGGGCATACAAGAGTTTCCATCCCTCCCAGTCTTCCTCCGCCAACCCGTCTTCGAGGGAGATCAATGGATACCGCGCTGCGATGTCAGCCCAGTACTCGACCATCTCGGCGCTGGTGAGGGATCGCCCTTCGCGCTCCAGATGATACCTGCCGTCCTTGTAGAGTTCGGTGCACGCCGGATCCATCGCCAGCATCACCTGTTCGCCCGGTTTGTACCCGGCGCGTTCAATGGCTTCCATGATGATCTGAAGGGCTGCTTCGTTTGTTGGCAGGCTTGGCGCAAAACCGCCCTCATCACCGACATTGGTGCTACCGCCGCGGTCGTGGATCACCTTCTTGAGGCTATGGTAGATTTCGCTGCCCCAGCGTAACGCTTCACGGAACGATGGCGCACCAACCGGCACGATCATGAACTCCTGGAAATCGGTGCTGTTCTGCGCATGTTTGCCGCCGTTTAGAATGTTCATCATGGGAACAGGAAGCACGTGAGCATGGACGCCTCCCAGATAGCGGTAAAGTGACAGATCGTGTGCCGCTGCCGCTGCTTTGGCACATGCCAGCGAGACTCCCAGAATGGCGTTTGCGCCCAGACGCCCTTTGTTCTCGGTGCCATCGAGTTCGATCAATTTCCGGTCGATGCTTACCTGATCGGCGGCATCTTCCCCTTCGAGCACCTCGGCGATGGTGGTGTTCACGTGCTCGACGGCTTTTAGCACCCCTTTGCCACCATAGCGGCTTTTATCGCCATCGCGCAGTTCCAGCGCCTCGAACGCACCAGTCGATGCACCCGATGGCACGATAGCACGACCCATATCGCCGCTCTTTACATACACATCCACCTCAATAGTCGGATTTCCGCGCGAGTCGAGCACCTCACGCGCGGTGATCGCTTCGATGATTGTGTCAGCCATACCTTCTCCTTTCGAGAAAATCGAGACATCGGGCATGATCGTCGTCTGTCAGCCTGGAAGCGCAGGAGGCACCCATCGCTCACTTGTTGCAGCGAAAGTTATATCCCTTTCCATTCTGATAGTGCGGGGTACATCCGAAGCCAGGTTCTACATTCACACCTGCACCAACCCTAACTGATCATACAGGCGGTCGAAGTCGAACGATTCATCGAGCATCTGGGTAAAGCGGGCGATCTTGGCAGCCTGTTTGAAGCGAATGTGCCCAAAGACACGCTCACTGCGTTCGACGGTCGTCAGGGTATCGTCAGCGACGATGATGACCGGCACCTTCTGTTCTTCCGCCTTGTCCAGCACAGTCGCAGGCGGGCGGATATTACCCGTCAGCACCAGCACCGAGGTTGAGGTCTCCAGTGCCGCAAGTTGCAGATCGGCGCGGTCGCCGCCAGTAATGACCGCTTTATTGGCGCGACGACGGAAGTGCGAGAGAGCTGCGGCGCTGCCCATCGCGCCGATCACCAGGTGTTCTACCTGCCGCTCGCACCACTCTGGTCGCCCGATCATCTGCCCCCCCAGGAACTCGAACAGATCGGCGACGGTCACGCTAGCGAGTTGCGGGTCGTGCTGGAGGACGGCGAAAACCGGCACGCCGCGCTGCTCTAGAAACGGCACCACCCGATTCTTCACGAAGTCGATCTTCGGCGCTTCGACTTCGTTGATCAACACCCCCAGCAACCGGTCGCCCAGGTAGCGTTGCACTGCCAGAATTGCGTCGAGCGAGAGCGGCGAGCGATAGAGCGTCACGAGCAGAACCGGCGCCTCCAGCATGTCAGAGACCTGATCGGCGGAGAGATCAACGACCGATCCTTCCGCCCAGGTATTGGCGCCTTCCACCACCACCAAGTCGCGATCGCGCGAGATAGCCAGGTACGCCTCACGCAGCCGCCGCGCAAAGTCGATGGTTGTCTGCCCACGCATAATCTGTTCGACCACCCCCTGCGTCACGAGCACTGGCGCTACCCGTTCAAGCGGGTCGGGCAGCCCGAAGTGATCGCGAATGAACGCTGCATCATCGTCGTGCACTCCTGTTTCGGTGCGGATCACCGAAACGCTAACCGGTTTCATATACCCGATCCTGAACCCATCGCGCTGCGCGCGCGTGAGCAACCCCACGCACGTGGCACTTTTTCCAACAAATGTTTCTGTTGATGCAACGTAGAGGGTAGCCATCGCCTGTCTCCTTGCCGAACGAACATGGGCACGCCCCTTCTATTTCAACCGCGCAGAATGATCCGCGCGTCGAGCACGATTGCACCTTCGCCCTGGTTGTATACCACCAGCGGATTAATGTCCATCTCAACGATCTCGGGAAAATCGGTTACCAGCTGCGCGACGCGCAGGATGATCTCTTCGGCAGCGGCGATGTCAGCGGGCGGTTCACCACGAACGCCACGCAGGATCGGAAAGGCGCGAATGGAACGCACCTGCTCTGCCGCTTCCTGACGCGAAACAGGTGCAAGGCGGAAGGCAACATCTTTGAGCGCTTCAACGTAGATGCCACCCAACCCAAAGGCAATCAATGGACCGAACTGCGGATCGCGACTGACGCCGACCAGCACTTCCCGTCCTTTGCGAACCTGTTCCTGCACCAACACCCCCCAGATACGCGCTTCGCGACTGTACTTGCGGGCACGGTATTCGATCAATTCATAGGCATCGCGCGCCTCGCCAGGATCCCGGATGCCGAGTTTCACGCCACCAATGTCGCTCTTATGCAAGATGTCGGGCGAGGAGATCTTCATAACAACCGGGAAGCCCAGATGCGCAGCGATCTCCGCCGCTTCTTCTGGCGACTGCGCCAGCATTGACCGGGGCAACCGCATCCCGTAGGCTTCGATCACCTGACGCGCTTCAAGTTCGCCAAGCTCGACGCGCCCCTCGCTGCGCACCCGCGCGAAAAGCGCACGTACCCGTTCCCTATCGACATCGAAGTGCACATACTCGCCAGGTGGACGATCAACCCAGCGTCGCTGCGCCACCATTGCACCCAGTGCAGCGACGGCACGTTCGGGAAAGGGGTAGTTCGGTATCCGATGATCGTTCAGAATGCGCAGCGCTTCGCCAATGCTTGCCGCGCCCATAAAACTCGTCACCACCGGTCTGGCGCTCCCGGCAGACAGTTCCGCTATCACGCGCGCAGTTTCTTCTGGTTCGCTGCCCGCCTGCGGCGTAAACAGGACGATCACGGCATCGACGTTTGGATCATCGAGCGCTGCGCGCAGCGCAACGCGGTACCGGTCGGCGCGCGCGTCGCCGATGATATCGATTGGATTATACACACTGGCAGCCGACGGCAGCGCTGCACGCAAAGCCGCAATGGTAGCAGGCGCAAGTTCCGCCAGACGTAACCCGCTGCGGACGGCTGCGTCGGTGGCAATGATGCCCGGACCACCGGCATTGGTGACAATCGCCAGACGGTCACCGGGAATAAGGGGTTGATACGCAAACGCCAGCGCAAAATCGAACAGTTCCTGCATTGAGCGCGCGCGCAGCACGCCGCATTGATCGAAGGCGGCTTCGTAGGCGTGCTCAGCGCCTGCCAGCGCGCCGGTGTGCGATGACGCAGCGCGTGCACCTGCCTGCGTTGTGCCGCTCTTGATTGCAATCACCGGAATATGCTTTGTGACCTGACGCGCAACAGCGACAAACTCATCACCGTTACCGATCCCTTCGAGATATGCCAGAATGACCCGATTGTGCACCTTGTCGCATCCCCACGCCTGAAGCAGGGTGACTTCGTCCACATCTGCCTTGTTGCCCAGGCTGACGAAGCGTGAGAAGCCGATCCCCTGCACCCTACTCCAATCGAGGATCGCCGTGCAGAGTGCCCCCGACTGCGACATGAACGCGATCTGCCCGGTATGCGGGTAGAGTGCTGCAAACGACGCGTTAAGGCGCGTGGTGGTATCGATCACTCCCAGACAGTTGGGACCGATCATGCGCATACCATACCGGCGCGTAATCTCCAGTAGACGTTCCTCCAAGACGCGACCCTCCGGTCCGATCTCTTTGAAACCAGCGCTGATCACAACCAGCCCGCGAACACCGCATCTGCCACATGCTTCTGCCACCTCTGGCGTCACAGTAGCGGGCACAACAACCACTGCCAGATCGATTGGTTCTGGAACCTGTTCGACCGACGGGTAGGCTGGAAGGTTCAGAATCTGCGTTGCTCGCGGATGGATAGGAAAGACACGACCGGAATATCCTGCATCAAGAATATTCTTGAGGATGCGATGTCCCAGTTTCGCCGGGTCAGGTGATGCACCAATAACAGCAACAGACTTTGGCGCGAAGATCGCCTCCAGCATATGTAGCCTTTCTGCTCAGCAACACCACCGGCAACGCCAGTTTCAGAAACGGGCGAATTGTCGGGCGTTGCAGACAGCACGTCTTCATCTCTTCTCTTTCCACGCCGCCTTCTGCCTGCTGACTGCGCACATATGCCGGAAACGCACTATTCCCGGCATATGCTTACACCACGACATTCACCAGTTTCCCGGGCACGACGATGACTTTGCGCACTGTTTTATCGCCGACGAAACTGAGTACGCGCGGGTTGGTCAATGCCCATTCGCGCAACTGTTCTTCACTAGCACCAGCTGGCGCCATGATCTTGCCGCGCAGTTTTCCATTAACCTGGAGCACAATTTCGACTTCGTCGAGCACGAGCGCCGATTCGTCCCATTCGGGCCACCCGGCGTCGTACACACTGCCGGTTCCGCCACACCAGGAATGCAACTCTTCGGCAAGGTGCGGCGCAAATGGCGACAGCAGGCGCGCAAAAGTTGCCGCAGTCTGTGCAAACACTGGTGTCACTCGACCAACTTCGGCGCGGTAGCGGCTTGCCTCGTTCAGCAGTTCCATCAACGCCGCAATTGCCGTATTGAAGCGGAACTGCTCGGTGTCTAGCGTCACCTTCTTGATCGTCTCGTGCAGTTTACGGTAGAGCGCACGGTCGTCCTCTCCGAACGCAGCACCGTTGCCGGATTGCACCATTGCAGCAATCTCATCGCGGTCAGGACCGAACAGCGCTACAATCCGGTTCAAGAAGCGTTGGGCGCCAGCGACGCCCTCATCAGTCCATTCCATGCTGTTTTCCGGCGGAGCGGCGAACAGGACCACGATTCGCGCCACGTCGGAGCCGTACTGACGCACAAACGGACCGACTGGGATGCCGTTGCCAGCGCTCTTCGACATCGTGACCGGCCCGGAAACAGCGGTCAGGCCACCATCGCTCTCTTCTTCGAGCGTATAACCGCGTTCCTTCAACAGTGCGCGCGCCTGATCGACAGTTTGCGCCTCGGCGGGCAACTCCAGTTTACGCCGTAATTCCTCCGGGAAGCGCACCATGCCGGGTGCAACGATTTCGAGCGGTGTGCGAACGCGGCGCTGCACCATCCCCTGCGTGAAGAGCGCCTTGAACGGCTCATCTTCAGGCACCAACCCTTCGTCGTACAGCACCTTGGTGATGAATCGAGCGTAGAGCAGGTGTAGAATTGCATGTTCAACACCGCCAATATAGTGATCGACTGGCATCCACTGGTGCACTGCTTCACGCGAAAAGATCTCGCGGTCATTCTGCGCATCGCAGAAGCGCAGGAAATACCACGATGAGTCGACGAAGGTATCCATCGTATCGGTATCACGCCGCGCCGGTTGACCGGTCTCCGGATCGATGGTATTGACCCAGTGTTCAGCGGCTGCCAGTGGGCTTTTGCCTTTCGGCAAGTAATCCTGCACTTCGGGAAGCAAGACCGGCAATTGATCCTCTGGCACCGGCTTGATCGTTCCATCCGGCAGATGCAGCATCGGGATAGGGGTACCCCAGTAGCGCTGGCGGCTGATCAACCAGTCACGCAGACGGTAGGTGACGGTTCCCTTTCCCTTGCCCTGAGCTTCCAGCCAGGCAATCGCCGCTTTGATGCTCTGCCCCTCGCCTTTGCCAACCGGGATGCCATTGATAGGACCGGAGTTGACCATGACACCATCACCGGGCCAGGCTTCAGTCATCGTATCGCCGTCCAGCGTTCCGCCTGGCGGTTGCACCACAACGCGCACTGGCAACCCAAACTGACGGGCAAACTCGAAGTCGCGCTGATCGTGCGCTGGAACCGCCATAATAGCGCCAGTGCCGTACCCCATCAGCACATAGTCAGCGATCCAGATTGGGATCCGCTCGTCATTGACCGGATTGATCGCATACGAACCAAGGAAGACGCCGCTTTTTTCGCGGGTGGCGCTGGTGCGTTCGATTTCGCTCTCCATACGTGCCCTGGCAATGTATGCCTCGACCTCTGCACGGCGTTCGGGTGCTGTCAACTTAGGCACCAGCGGATGCTCCGGCGCCAGCACCATGAACGTTGCACCCCACAGCGTATCAGGGCGCGTGGTAAAGACAACCAGCGGCTCGGCGTCGGGTGGAGGCGGGGCTTGCAGATCAGCGCCAGGAGGCAGCGCCAGGAAGGTCACCTCGGCACCTTCACTTCTGCCGATCCAGTTGCGCTGCATCGTCTTCACATTTTCGGGCCAGTGCTCCAGTTTATCCAGGTCGTTCAACAGGCGCTCGGCATACGCCGTAATGCGGAAGAACCACTGCTCCAGCTCGCGCTTCTCAACCTTCGCACCGCTTCGCCAGCTGCGCCCCTCGGCATCGACCTGCTCATTCGCCAGCACTGTCTGATCCACTGGATCCCAGTTGACGGTCGCCTTTGCGCGGTACGCCAGCCCTTTGCGGTAGAGTAGCAAGAACAACCACTGGTTCCAGCGGTAATAGTCAGGATCGCAGGTCGTCACCTCGCGTGACCAGTCATACATAATGCCTGCAATTTCGAGCGACTTCTTTGACTCGGCGATATTGCTGTAGGTCCATTCGCGCGGGTGGCGACCATACTTGATCGCCGCATTTTCCGCTGGCAATCCGAAAGCATCCCAACCGAAGGGGTGCAGCACATCGTAGCCGCGAATGACATAGTAGCGGGTCAGTGCGTCGCCAATCACATAATTCTTTAGGTGACCAATGTGCAGATCACCACTCGGATAGGGGAACATTTCCAAAATGTAGCGGCGTGGCGCTCCTACGCGTCGCCCGGCTTTAAAAATGCCCTCGCGCGCCCAGAACTCACGCCACTTTGGCTCAATCGACGGATCGAAACGATCTACTCGCTGCTTTGCGCCTGTTTCGCTCACGTGTCCCTCCGCTGAATAATGTGCACGATTGTAAAAACTTAACTTCGCTGCAAAAACGCACCGCTAAGACGCTGAGGACACAGAGAACCCTAAAAACGAACCATAATGAATGCATGGCAAAGTATGCATGTGCGTGACGCGACAGAGAATTTTGCGAATGCTGCACTGCTGCGGTGACATACCCTTTTTGCAATGGACTCAATTTTACTATTTCCCGGTGAGCCGGGCAACCATGATCAGCCGTTCCGGCAGATCGTTTTCCGCGAGGGTACGCCCGGTCACATCCAGGCGCGCAACGAGTTCAAGACCAGCATCAGCAAGCGCATGCTGGATCTCGGCGTCGCTCCAGGCGCGTTCGATGTGCATTTCCTCACCACGCTGCCAGAGCGTATTGTTGCCGCGCACGAACCAGACAATTCTGCCAATGCCGAGGCGCGTTGCCGGATTGTATGCCAGTCGATTGTATACCAGGCAGTCATCACTCTCAAAAACAACCAGGTCGCTTTCGTCCCATCGAGCGAACGCCGCCTCCGTGTTGACATCAAATACCACATATCCGCCTGGCGATAGTGCGCGCTGGATGCCACCGAACACCCGGCGCAGATCGCCGTCGTCTGTCAGGTAATTGATCGAGTCGCCAAAGCACGTCACCAGTTCAAAACACCCGGCATACGCAGATGCCACGTTCTCCAGATAGCGCATATCTGCTGCGACAAACGTGACCGCAAGACCCACATCCTGTGCCCGACGGCGTGCAATCTGCAGCATTGCCGGTGAGCGATCAACGCCCGTCGTGCTGATCCCTGCCGCTGCAAGCGCCAGGGTTGCGCCACCTGTCCCACACGCCAGGTCAAGCGCACGGCGCGGCTCAACCTGGCGTGCACGCAACCACGTTAACGTCAGATGCGCCAGATATGCGCCGAAGCGATCTCGACCGGTTCGTTCATAGATCGGTGCATATGCGTCATAGATCGGGTCTGTGTCCATTAACGGAACATCCAGCTTGCGCAATACTGGAATGCACTTCGGCTGCGTTTAGGAACAGTCATACAGATATGCCATCCGCCACCAAACCCGGCGGAAGCAGTGGCATGCCCTTTTCTGCTAGCGCGGAATGGTGCGTTGGCGAGATCGTGGCACCTGCCGGTTTTTCACCTTTGCTGTGTGATAAAGTATACCACACTGCACCTGTCACACACGATCGGCTGAAGGATCAGTTCAGATAATTTCCATGCCGGGATTGTTCTACGATGGCTAACCAAAATGATGAATTTCGGTCGATGAATTGCCCATTATCGGAGAACAACCGCGAGATGGATAGACACAACCCAAAATACGAGAGAGTCTGCTCATTATCAGCACGCCAGCGAGCGTGGCGGAAAAATCGTATGCACTGAGACGCCGCTATGAATGCGCTGAATCACCTCCGCCAGTAGTGGCGCCACCGTCAGAATGCGCAATCCGGGCCACGACTTCTCTGCTGGCACCGGTAGCGTGTCGGTCGTCACCAGTTCACGGATCATGCTGTTGCGCAGTCGTTCTGCGCCATCACCCCCCAGCACCGGATGCACGACAGCCGCATACACCTCACGTGCACCACAACGCTCCAGCAGTTCCGCCGCATTGATCAGCGATCTGCCAGTATTTACTTCGTCGTCTACCAGAATGCATCGCTTCCCCGCTACATCGCCGATCAGAGATACTGCATCGCCGCCCTCCTCGCCATCGGTGTCGCCGCGTGCAGTGTGACGCTTCTCGACAATTGCCAGCGGCGCACCAAGTTGTTCGGCGAAGTTGCGCGCTCGTTTGGCAAATCCGATGTCCGACGACACCACCACTACGTCGTCCCACCCGCGATCACGAAAGAAGCGCACCAGCAACCCCATGCTGCTCAACTCATCGACAGGAATGCTAAAGAAGCCCTGGATCTGACCAGCGTGCAGGTCAACAGTGACCAATTGTTGTGCTCCGGCAACCTGGATCATATCCGCCAGCAGGCGCGCCGTGATCGGCACGCGCGGCTGATCGCGCTTGTCAGTGCGCCCATAGGCGTAGAACGGCACAACTGCTGTCACCCGTCCGGCAGAGGCGCGCCGGCACGCGTCGAGCATGATCAGCAGTTCAAGAATGCGGTCGCTTAGCGGCGATGCCAGCGATTGGATGACGAAGACGTCTTTCTCACGCACACTTTCGTTCAGGCGCACAAAAATGTTTTCATTGGCAAAACGGGTAATTGTCACATCGCCCAGGCGCACTCCTAGACGGTTGCATATCGCCTGCGCCAGCGCGGGATTGCCATTTCCCGACAGAATGCGAAGTTCATCGAAGCGGCTGCTCATGTCTCCTCCTGACGCCCCGCCTGACAACGGTTCGGAGTCTCGATCCAGATATACTTCGGCCAGGTCGGCAAAGCACGCCCGACCTCCACGGGTCGCCTGCTGGCTGCGCGTCTCGCCGGAGCGCAGGACGATCAGAACCCAAACATTGGGCGCTTTTTCCGGATATCCGTAAAGGTCACAAGCGAAACGGTGCGCCACAACGGCAACCTCGCGCGTATTGTAGTCCAATCGTCCGATGAGATCAAAGTGGTACAATGGCAATATCTCAGAGATGGTTGCAATGTGGCACAGTTGCCGCGTTGCAGGGGAGGACACCATGCAGTATGTACGACTTGGACGCACTGGCTTGCGCGTGAGTCGGCTCTGCCTCGGCACGATGAACTTTGGTCCCTTTACGAGCGAAGCCGATAGTTTTGCCATTATGGATCGGGCGCTAGAGGTGGGGATCAACTTCTTCGACACTGCGAACGTCTATGGCTGGAAGATGGGCGAAGGGATTACCGAGCAGATCATCGGTCGCTGGTTTGCCCAGGGCGGCGGACGACGTGAGAAAGTTGTGCTCGCTACCAAAGTCTACGGCAAAATGGGCGATTGGCCCAACGAGTCGCGCCTCTCGGCGCTGCACATCAGGCGTGCCTGTGAGGCGAGCCTGCGACGTTTGCAAACCGACTACATCGACCTGTATCAGATGCATCATATCGATCGGGATGCGCCGTGGGAAGAGATCTGGCAGGCGATGGAACAACTGGTGCGTGAAGGGAAAGTGCTGTACATTGGCAGCAGCAACTTCGCTGGATGGCATATCGCGCAGGCAAACGAAGCAGCGCAACGCCGTAACTTCATGGGTCTGGTGTCGGAGCAGAGTCTGTACAATCTGTCGGCGCGCATGATTGAACTCGAGGTCATTCCGGCGTGCCAGAGTTATGGGGTTGGCATCATCCCCTGGAGTCCGCTCGGCGGCGGGTTGCTCGGCGGAGTATTGCAGAAAGTCGCTGAGGGACGACGCGCCGATGCGCGGATGCAGGAACGCATTAACAAGCATCGCGCCCAACTGGAGGCATACGAAGGGTTCTGCCACGAAATTGGCGAACGGCCCGCCGATGTGGCGCTGGCATGGCTGCTCCGGCAACCCGCTGTGACTGCACCGATCATCGGTCCACGCACGCTCGACCAGTTGAACAGCAGTCTGCGTGCACTGGAGATCACATTGAACGACGAAGCACTGGCACGACTCGACGCGATCTGGCCCGGTCCGGGCGGTCCGGCGCCAGAAGCGTATGCCTGGTAATGGTTGATTAAGATGTACGGAGGTGGCGGCGAACTGCCACATCCGCCAGCGCAGAGCGCTAGAAGCGACAGAATGCCGTCAGGAGTACGAATATGGGCGTACGCTTCTCACGTCCTCGCCTGATCGATGAGCACGATCCACGCTATCGCGCGCACGTCGAGCAGATGAAACTGCTGCGGATCAATCAGCGCGCCATCCGTCCGCCGCGCGCACGCGACTTGTTCGGCGGCGAGGCGGAAGCGGCGCTCCGCGACTGGCTGGCGCAGCAGGTTCCGCTTTCGGAACGCCGGATCGTTGAATACCTGGAGCATCGCGGGCGACAGGCGATCACCAAGTATCGTGAACTCGACGCCGTATGGCTGCCGGACCCGAAAACCATCCACGTCTTCGAGATCAAAGCCAGCATGAAGGCGACCAGCCTGCGCCGCGCAATCCGTCAGTTGCGCGATACGCAGACTATTCTGCGCATGCTATTTCCCCGCGTTCACACAACGATCCTGCTGGTCGATACTGGTATCCCGCAGACGCCGGAAGAAGCAGCAGCGCAACTTGCCGACTGGATTGCAAAGCACCCGGATTGCCAGCTGCCAACCGATCCGCCGCCCACACTCGCCGAGGTACTGGCAAACCTGTCGCAGGTGTGTCTGGTCAATACGATCGCTGAACTGCCAGACAATCCCGATCTTGTCGGGTTGATCCGCTTTTCGGTCGACGACATTATTGCACTGGCAGGCGCGGAGAACCTGCACCTCGACTGGGACGACGAAGAAGACGAAGAAGATGCAGATGAAGAACCCAGTGTAATCAGTCAGCACCTCTACTCGTCGGAGTCCGAAACGGACGAAGAGGAGAATCCAATCGCGGCTGCATTGCGGAAGGCGCTGGAAGGACGTAACACGTAGCGACGTTGCAGTACAACGTCGCTACGTCACCACGCGTGTCAATGTCCGGAATTATGTTCCTTCTTCCGCGCTTCGATCAACGCCTGCACCAGATGCGGCGGCATGTCTTCGTAATGATCGAAGGTCATCGAAAAACGCCCGCGCCCCTGTGTCAATGAACGCAGGTCGGTTGCATACCGGAGCACTTCCGCAAGCGGCGCCTGCGCCTTGATTATCGTGCGTCCACCCTCGGCTGGCATCATGCCCATCACGCGCCCGCGCCGGGTGTTCATATCGCTAATGACGTCGCCAGCATACTGTTCCGGAACCGTAATCTCCAGCTGGTAGATTGGCTCCATGATCGTCGGATTCGCCTTTTGCGCGGCTATCTTGAACGCTTCATGCCCGGCAATCTGGAACGCGATGTCTTTGCTGTCCACTGGGTGCATCTTGCCATCGAACAGCTCGACGCGCACATCAATCATCGGGTTGCCGGAGATGACCCCTTCCGCCATCGCAGCGCGCACTCCCTTCTCGACCGAGGGAATAAATACCCGGTCGATGACACCGCCAACGATTGAGTTGACGAACTCTAATGGATCGGTGCGTTTGGGGTCGTGCGGGAGCGGTTCGATACGAATGCTCACATCGGCGAACTGACCGGCGCCGCCTGTCTGCTTCTTGTGGCGATATTGCGCTTCGGCTTTGCCGCGGATCGTTTCGCGGTACGGCACGCGTGGCAAGTCCAGCTCGACTTCCACGCCAAACTTGCGCTTCATACGCTCGGCAATGATCTGGAGATGTGACTCTCCCAACCCAGAAATCAGACTCTCGCCGGTGTCGGGGTCACGTGAGACGCGCACACTGGGGTCTTCTTCGACGACGTTGTGCAGCGCATTGCCGAGTTTGTCGAGATCGGCACGCGTCTTCGGCTTGACCGTTGCTGTAAACGCTGGCGCTGGAAAGTCGATCGGGGAGAGTTGCAGCGGACGATCACGTGAGCAGAGGGTATCGTTGGTGCTTACATCGCCAAGCTTGGCAGCGACGCCAATATCGCCAGGACCAATGACGGCGACTGCAGTCTGCTCCCTGCCGCGCACCATGTAGAGTTGCCCGATCCGCTCGTCTTTGCCCGTCCGCGGGTTGAAGACTGTCGAGTTGGCGATGAGTTCGCCGCTAAACACGCGGATGTACGACAATTTGCCGTAAGGATCGACAATCGTCTTGAACACCAGTGCGCTGAACGGCTCGGCAGCAGCGGCTTTCAGTGTGACATCCTTGCCGTTAATCAGGTCGCGCGCCTGTACCGGCCTGCGCGCCGCTGCAGGGATGCTATCGAGGATGCCGTTGAGCAACTGCGCCATGCCAGCAACCTGCAACGCCGATCCGCAGAAGACCGGAACAATTGAGCCGTTGGCAATGCCAGCACGCAGGCCGCGGTTCAGTTCCTCCTGCGTCAGAGCATCTGCACCACCATCAAGATACTTCTCGATCAGGTCATCGTTGGTTGCAGCGATCCGGTCGATCAGTTTTTCACGCCATTCCTGTTCCAGATCGATCAGTTCGGGCGGAATATCGGCTTCGACAAAGCTGCCATCGTGCTTTTCGGAGATCAGCCAGGCACGCTGACGACGCAACGAGATAATGCCGGTAAACTCGCGTTGTTCGCCGATCGGCAACTGCATTGGCACAACCGCCTCGTCGAGTACCTGACGCGCCTGTTCGATACATCGGAAGAAATTCGCATTCTCACGGTCAAGTTTGTTGATGAACAGCAACGTCGGCACACCTGCCTTGCGCGCCATTTCCCATACAAGTTCAGTGCCGACTTCAACCCCGCCTGCAGCATCAAGGACGATGATCGCCCCGTCCACCACACGCATTGCGGCTGCCATTTCGCCGACCAGGTCTGCGTAGCCGGGAACGTCAATCAGATTGATCTTGTTGTCGTGCCACTCAACCGGTGCGACTGCCAGATTGATCGACATGCGGCGCCGCTGCTCTTCGGGATCGTAGTCGGAAACGGTATTTCCGTCTTCGACACGCCCGGCGCGGGAGATCGCCCTGGCGGTGAGCAGCAGCGCCTCGGCTAGCGTCGTTTTCCCGCAGCCGCCATGGCCGAAGAGACCAATGGTATAAATGTGTTCCGGACCGTATGCTCGCATAATGTCCTCCTTGACGATGGTTGGACCGGAAGAGCGCCTGCGTGCCTGCAGTGCGCATCAGATTCGATGGGGTGGAAGCATTGCACGATGCGGACGCAGTATAACCCGCCTTTCCAGTGGAACAGCAGAAGGTTAAGAGGCAATTATACGCATTTTCACAGGCAGGTCAACCCGCTCAGTCGCGTTCTTGCGCCAGACCCAGCGCCTCGCGCGCCGCGGCGACGATGAACAGCGAACCAGTAACACAGATCAGGTCGTCGTCAGCAGCATATGCGTGCGCATGCTCTAGCGCTTCTGTCGGATCCGGAACGATGTCAATCATCACATCCTCGCGCACCAGCGGGATAAACCGCTGCCGCAATTCGTCGAGCGCAACCAGCGCGCGCGGATGGCGCGACGCAGTCAGCACAAGGACATCAACTGCTGGCGCCAGTTCGGGAAGGATGCGCTCAAGGTCTTTGTCCCGCGATGTGCCAAATACAAAGATGTAGCGCCTGTTTGGGAAGAGACAGCGCAGCGATTGCACCAGTTGACGCATCGACTCGCCGTTATGTGCGCCGTCGAGCACAATTGGCGGCCTACCATCGATGATCTCCATCCGTCCGGGCCAGCGTGCGTCAGCCAGACCACGGGCAATAGCATCGTCAGCTATCGGCAGACCTGCATCGCGGAGAAGTAACGCTGCGCCAGTTGCCAGGCGTGCGTTCACCTTCTGAAACAAACCGGGGAGCGACGGCGCAATGTCAAAAAGAAAGCGCTGCTGTGGTTCGATCTCCAGACCCTGTCCGGCAGGTATGGGCCAGGCATCAGTGGAATGATCGTCCTTGATTGCTGAAGGCGCCAGCGTATCACGCACGAAATACAGCGGCGCACCGATCTCCGCGGCACAACGGATCAGCGTTTCGCGCGCTTCTGGCTGTTGTGGTGCACTGATTGCAGGAACACCTGGCTTCATGATGCCCGCTTTTTCCCACGCGATTTGCGACAATGTATCCCCCAGCAGATCCATATGGTCGTAGCTGATCGGCGTTATCACGCTAAGAATCGGTGTAACTACTGCTGCGCTATCGAAACGTCCCCCCACACCGACTTCGAGGATCGCCAGATCGACAGCGCGTTCGGCGAAATAGCGTAGCGCCAGGGCAAATCCAATCGCAAATGTTACCGGCGCGCCGACAGGTCCGCTCATCATCGATTCAATAATCGGCTGGATCGACTCAACCGCATGGACCAGTTCGTCACGGGTCATTGGAGTACGGTTGACCTGAATCCGCTCACGATAGGTATGCAGGTGCGGCGATGTCCACAGTCCAGTGCGCAACCCGGCTGCGCGCGCAATTGCTTCCAGCAGTGCAGCAGTCGAACCTTTGCCCTTGGTACCGGCGATAATCACAGACGGCATTGCGTGGTGTGGATTACCAAGCGCTGCCAGGAGCGCGCGCGTGCGTACCAGGTTCATCATCGGCGGTGGGCGCGACGCACCCTGTTGTCCGGCAATGAATGAGTAGAGATAATCGAGCGCTTGCTGATAGTCCATGCAATCCTCTCTGTAAACAGTGCAGAGTGTGAGGATAGCGCGGCGCGCTCCCTGCGTCAAGCAGCGTGAACTCTTGCTCTGGATCTGCTTTCGGGTTAGAATGCAGCCATGGCTGATCCACTGCAAAAAGGGTATGGTCACCGTAGAGGCGCAGCGTTCACAGAGGCGGATTCCATATTGCGTCGCGCACACGCAGGCTTCGCCAGGCATCCATCATGGTTCGTTTTTGTGATTCTCTATGCGCTTAGCGTCTCAGCGGTACGTTTTTGCAGCGAAGTCATGGATGGTTTCATAACGAAATGGCGTATATCATGAACGCATCCAATCCCTCCCTCCACGATAGCGTCCGCCTAGTGCGCGGCGCATGCCCGCATGATTGCCCCGATACCTGCGCGACAATTGCTGAAGTGCAGGGTGATCGCGTGGTGCGCTTCTATGCCGATCCGACGCATCCGTTTACCAATGGCTGGCTGTGCGCCAAAGTGCGCCCATATCTGGAACGAGTCTACGCCCCTGATCGGCTCCTCTACCCGCTGCGGCGCGCTGGTCCAAAGGGCAGCAACCGGTGGGAGCGCGTGTCGTGGGAAGCGGCAATTGATGAGATTGCAAAGCGCTGGAAGGAGATCATCGCGCGCTACGGCGCTGCTGCCATTCTCCCGTACTCCTACAGCGGCACGCTTGGTCTGCTGCAACTTGTGATCTGCAATGCTCGCCTGTGGAACCGCATGGGAGCAAGCGGGTTGCAGCGCAGCATTTGCGGCGCCGCAGCTGAAGCCGCTGTCGAAGCGACCCTCGGCGCACGCCTGGCGCCCGACCCAGCAGATGTGCTCTACAGCAACCTGGTGCTGATCTGGGGGCATAACCCCGCCAGCACCGGTCCACACTTCATGCCGTTGCTGCGGCAGGCGCAGAAACGCGGCGCGTATGTCGTCGTGATCGATCCGCGCCGTACCCTGACGGCACGCAGCGCCAATGAGCATATCCGTCCGCGTCCGGCAACCGATGGCGCGCTGGCGCTCGGCATGATGCACGTGATCTTCAGTGAAGGACTGCACGACGAAGCCTGGCTCGAACGCCACACCATCGGATGGCGCGATCTGCGCAACCGCGCCGCCGAGTATCCGCCCGACAGGGTGGCAGCCATTACCGGCGTTCCGCGGGATACGATCATTACACTCGCCCGTCGTTATGCCACAACCCGACCTGCCCTGCTCAAAACCGCCGATGGGGTACAGCGTCATGGGAATGGTGGTCAGACATTTCGCGCCCTCTGCTGCCTGCCGGCGGTTGTCGGGCAGTATGGTGTGCGTGGCGGGGGGCTAGCGTACAGTACGAGCGGGTATGTCCGCTGGGACGCCGAAGCGGTTGGGCATGCCTCAGAGTGCCCGCCAACGCCGCGCGTGGTGAATATGAACCGCCTGGGCGCCGCGCTGACCGGCGAGGTGACCGATCCGCCAATTATGTCGCTGTTTGTCTTCTGCGCCAACCCGGTGACATCCTCGCCAAACGCGGGGCTGATTATCAAAGGGTTGCTGCGCGATGATCTGTTTACCGTCGTGCATGAGCAATTCATGACCGATACTGCGCGCTACGCCGATATTGTGCTGCCGGCAACCACCCAACTGGAGCATGTCGATCTGCACAAGGCGTATGGGCATCGCTACCTCCAGTACAACCACGCGGCAGTTCCGCCACCCGGCGAATGCAAGAGCAACTGGGATGTGATGCGACTGCTGGCGCGCGCCATGGGGTACACCGAACCCTGGTTGCACGAGGATGCCGAAGAAGCGATCCGCGGCGTCCTTGACGCGACGCGCGCCCATAATCCGTTCCTGGAGGGCATAACGCTGGAACGCCTCCAGGCGGAAGGGACAGTACCGTTGCATTTTCCTCCTGGACGCGAGGTTCCTTTCGCCGATGGATATTTCCCAACCCCGTCGGGGAAAGTGGAGTTGCGCTGTGAAGCGATGCGCGCCCACGGTCTTGACCCGCTGCCGGAGTACGTCCCACCTGCCGAGTTCCAGGCAGCGAGCAACGGGCATGGCGCCGATGGACATTCACCGTTTCTCGTGCTCATCTCCGGCGCTTCCCACCATTACGTCTCGTCGAGTTTTGCCAATCAACCGGGGCTGCGCGCAAAAGAAGGTCCGCCGTTTATCGAAATTAACCCGGAAGATGCCGCAGCACGCGGTATTCGCCACGGCGACGATGTGCATGTCGAAAACGAACGCGGATGGTGTCGGTTGCGTGCCGTCGTTACCGACGATGTGCCGCCTGGCGTGGTTGTGGCGCCCAAAGGTCCATGGGCAAGCCTCTCGCCCGACGGTCGCAACGTCAACTGGTTAACACCCGACGCTCTGGCGGATCTCGCTGGACAAAGCACGTTCCATAGCAATCTGGTGCAGGTACGGCGGGTGATATGACGGATATTCCAGAACGGATTGCACTGGTCGGACTCAGCGGCAGCGGAAAATCGACCGTGGCGCAATTGCTGGCGGAGCGCCTCGGCTGGCATATGTGCGATACCGACGCAATGGTGGAGCAGATGGCGGGGAAGTCGATCTCTGCCCTGTTTGCCGATCAGGGAGAATCCGCCTTCCGTGAACTTGAAGCGGCAGCGCTCATGGCTGCGATTGCCAGAACGTCAGTCGTTATTGCAACCGGCGGCGGCATTGTAGTGCGCGAGTCCAACCGCACACTACTGAAGGATCAGGCGCTGGTCGTATGGCTTGATGCGCCAACCGCCGTGTTGATTGCGCGCCTGCGCACTCATGGGGAGGAACGCCCACTATTGGCAGGAGATGACCCGACGGTGCGCCTCGAGGCGCTGCGCACTGCGCGTTTAGCGCTCTATCGCCAGGTGGCGCATCTGATCCTCGACACATCGCATATGTCCCCGTTGCAGGTGGCAGAACGCATTATCGCAGTGGCGACGAAGACTGAGAATTGACACAGTAAGGAGCCGCTCCAATGAACGTGAAACGCCTCTTTCTGCTGACGGCGCTGATTCTGATGCTGGTCAACTGCGGTGGTATTGGCGCTGCGCCGACTCCCGTTCCGCCCACCAATACTCCACTGCCAACGCCCACGCCACGCCCGACCCCCACGCCACGCCCGACCCCCACGCCACAACCCACGCCTACGCCCGTTCCACTAACCCAACTACCCGCATCGGCATCAACCGACGTCATTCAGAGCGGGTTACTCGCTGCGACAAGCGCCGATACCTACCGCATCGAACTCTCCTTCAAATCGAAGGGGGGAATGAGTGAAGGGGCGCCAGTGGCATCGGCAGATGGAATGATTGAAATCATCAGTCTGAAAGGCGAGGTCGCAGGCAAAAATTCGCGGATGGTATTGAGTGGACTCTTCGCCGCTATGCTGTCCGGTGATCCGAAGAAAGGCACAGAATTTCTGACCGTCAATGGCAAATCCTACATCCGCGGACCAGCGCCGTTGCTCGGTGCGCCTGATGATGCCTGGTACGAACTTCTGCCCGGTCAGCAATCACCCGCAGAAACGGTTGATCCTGATCAGATCACTAGCTCGCTACGTGGCAGCAACGTCGATCTGTCCCGTTTTAGGCCCGGCGGCTCTGAAACGCTCGATGGTCAGCGCTGCACCATCTTTGTTGGTGACAGGGAGACGACCATCAACCTGCTCACTGGCGTTAATCAGCAGGGAACGTTGCCGTTTGTGCCTCAGAACATCGACCAGGCGGAAACGCGCCTGTCGATCTGTGAAGACGGGCGTCTGCACAAAATGACCATTGATGTGACCGGTACGGCGGAGGGTCAGACAGAACCAACATCGTTCAGTATGCTGCTCCGGTTGTTCGACTTCAATAGTGCGATCCGGATCGTTGCTCCGACCAATGTCAAACCGCTGGAATCGCCGTCGTTCACAGTTCCAACCCCTTCGCCGTAACTGTGTCGACTGCCAGAGTCATGTCCATCAAAGCGCAGGGGCGTTACTGCTCCACCATTCTGCACGCTTCCAACGCGCACAGCACAGGGGATACACTTCGCTACCAATAGTTCGGCACCGAAGAATAAGTATCAGGAGAGACGGAATTGCATGACGCTCGACTCCATGTTACCACCCCTGGAGGCTCATACGACGTTATCATTGCACACGGGGCGTTGGATCATCTGCCGGATCACCTGAACCGCATTGGTCTGCGTGGCGCGTTATGGATCATCAGCGACGATCAGGTCTTCCCAAAGTATGCGCCACTACTGATCGAGCGGTTGCGTGCAGCCGGGTACGCTGTTCAGGGATTTGCCGTACCTTCCGGCGAGACGAGCAAAGACCTGGCAATGGTCGCGCGCCTCTACGACTGGTTGATCGGCAGTGGGGTGGAACGGCGCGATGCAGTGCTGGCGCTGGGCGGCGGAGTCGTCGGCGACCTGGCAGGGTTCGTCGCAGCAACAGTTCTGCGCGGCATTAATCTTGTCCACCTGCCAACCACCTTGCTGGCGATGGTCGACTCGGCGATCGGCGGCAAAACTGGGGTGAACCATCCGCTTGGCAAGAACCTGATCGGTGCGTTTCACCAACCGCGCCTGACGCTCGCCGATACCGCAACCCTGCGCACGCTTCCGCCACGTGAAATGCGCGCCGGTTGGGCAGAGGTCATCAAACACGCTGTCATCCGCGACGCCGATCTGTTTGTGCGCCTAGAAACGATCGCAGGCGCCGATTCGGACTCGCTTCAGGGCGATGCGCTGGCAGCGATCATCCGACAGGCTGCCAGGGTCAAGATCGACATTGTGAACGCCGATGAGCGCGAAACCGGTGAACGAATGCTGCTCAACTATGGTCACACGCTGGGGCATGCTATCGAAGCGGCGAGCGGCTATGGCGACCTGCTCCATGGCGAAGCAGTTGCCATCGGGATGCACCTGGAAGCGCAGATCGCCTGCCGCATGGGGATGGTTGAACCGGGCTTTGTGGAACGCCAGGAGCGCCTGCTACACGCCTGGGGTTTGCCCACCGCCCTGCCGCCTGCGCTGGATGTTGATAACCTGATCGAACGCACCCTGCGCGACAAGAAGGTGCAGGCAGGAAAGGTACGCTGGGCGCTGCCGTCGGGGATCGGGTCGGCAACCGTGCGCGACGATGTCCCCGAAACATTAGTGCGCGCCATGCTGGAAGAGGCGTATGCGGGATCAACGGCTCACAGGAGAGAGACACCATAACTGATCGCGCAGTAGTGCACCAGAGCGAGGCATCGCCTATAACCCCGCTCTGGCAGCTATTCAGCGTATCACAAGGGGGAGAAACGCGCGCTCTGTCGGGCAGATGACAGTGAAATCCTGAGCGTCTTGACCTGGTGGCAGCGTCACCGCGCGCTGCGCAGGCTCGATAAGACAACCCGGTTTCTCTGCGCGAAGTGCATATACCCCCGATGAAAGACCGCTGATTGCGTAGAATCCGTTCGCATCAGTCGTCGCGCTGCGCGCGCCTGCGCTCACCGTCACCCCCGCCACTCCGTTGCCTGCGCCGTCCGTCACCCGTCCGCTAATCGTGTAGGTCAGCAGCGTGGCGGTGAAAT
>JAGHYV010000103.1 GCA_017743475.1 Roseiflexus sp.
GTGCAATCCGGTGCTGTGCGTCGCCTGACTGCCGCTGTCGGATCGAGCAGCAGCGCGCCAGTGCAGTGGAGCGGCGCCGGGGATGCGACGCAGACGCTGGTTGTGCCAGGGGTTGTTGGCGGCGCGACCGAAGCGCGCTTGACCCTGACCGCCATCACCGGCTACGCACAGGTCGCGGTTGATACCGTTGAGTGGTACAGGCCGGTGCTGCTCCAGTTTGGCGGGAAGGGAGCGATCTTCCAGGGCGCTTCCGGTCAGCGTGCCTATCAGATCGCTGGAGCGCCGCCTGGCTTTACCCTGTACGACGTGACCGATCCGGTTGCACCGGTGCGAGTGCAGATGACCGGCGATGCCTTCCAGGATGATCTTGCGGGTCGCTCATATCTGCTGACCGGTGACGGAACCGTGTTCACGCCAACGGTTGAACCCTTCACCCCGCCAGCGCTGCCATCCGGCGCTAATGCGGTCTACATCGCCCCGGCGCTGCTGCACCCCGCGCTGACGCCACTTATCGATCTGCGGCGAGCACAGGGATATACTGTCGCGGTGATCGATGTCCAGACCGTCTATGATGGATGGAGTTCCGGTCAGGTCGATCCGCGCGCCATCCGCTCATTCCTGCAACATGCGGCGCAAACATGGTCGCCGCCGCCGATGGCGGTAACGCTTGTCGGTGATGGGAGTTCTGATCCGTTTGACTACACCAATCGCGGCGCAAAGAACGTCAACCTGATCCCGCCCTACCTGGCGATGGTCGATCCGTGGCTTGGTGAGACGGCATGCGAAACCTGCTATGCGCAACTCAACGGTGAGAATCCGACCGACGACCGGTTGCCGGATGTCTGGCTTGGGCGTCTACCGGTGAAAAGCGCCGCCGAACTGCAAACGCTTGTTGCCAAAATCATCGGGTATGAAACTGCACCAATTGGTAGTGCGTGGCGCGGACGAATGCTGTACCTGGCAGATGATGCAGACAGCAGCGGCAATTTTGCGGCACAGACAGAAGCGAGCATTGCGCTACAACCGCCCATGATACAGATTGATCGCGTGTTTTTCGGCAATGGCGCAGGGCAGATTCCATCTGCTGCCGCCGCACGCGCAGCAACGCTGGCGCGCTTCAGTCATGGCGCGGCGGTTGTTGCGTACTTCGGGCATGCGCACCAGCAACAGTGGGCAGTGACCGAGTTGAGCGCACCGGAGAACTGGTTGCTCCACCGATCCGATGTGCCGCAATTGACGAATGGCGACCGGTTGCCAGTAGTGTTGTCGCTCACCTGCCTGAGCAGCGCCTTCCAGTGGCCATCCTACGTCGGCATGACTATCGACGAAGCATTGCTGCTGAGCGAGAAGGGCGGCGCGGTAGCAGTGTGGGGACCGACGGGGTTGGGGGTATCGTATGGGCACGATAAACTTCAGCAGGGTTTCTTCCGCATGTTCTGGTCATCGTCGCCAGAATACGGCGTCGAGCGCGCCGTTCCTCTGGGCGCGTTGACTGCTGCTGGCTTCCGCGAACTCTTCACCGGCAGTGCGTGCTGTCAGGAAACGCTCTTCACCTATGCGCTGCTTGGCGATCCGCTGACGCCGCTGCGCGTGATGGCGGGATCGCGCATCATGTTGCCGCTGGTGCAGCGGTAGGATGCCGTGGGGCGCGATGGAGAGTAGCAAGGAGAACAACGCATATGCAACGCTGTATCGTTCTGTCGTTCGCAGGTATTTTAATGATCGCTGCGTCTGTCACTACTGCCCAGAATGCGCCGCTGTCGCTACCTGTCCTGCTGCCCGACCCCGTCGTCGTTGTGCCGGGGGAGGATTCGTCGACAATGCCGCCTGCCCCGCTCGCACAATCGGATGCTGCCAGTATGGGTGTGGCGGCACGGCGCCCCGACGAATTCGCTGCCGCGTCGTTCCTTCATACAATCCCCGCGCACACGGGAGGAACGGGGGGAACCATCTTTCTGCCGCTCATCGTGCGACCCGTATCCGCCGATTGATCGCGCGTTTGAACTGGAAATGTTGCGCCTTCTCAACGAGATCCGCATCCGCGAAGGGTTGCAGCCGCTTGTCGAAGACCCGCGTCTCACCTCTGCCGCCCGCCGCCACGCCTACGATTTAGGGATTAACCTGATTCCGAACGGGCGCTGCGGGCACACTGGATCGGACGGATCTGGAGTGCTTCGGCGTGTCCGTGACGCTGGAGTAACGAGGTTTGAGGCAGTGGGAGAAACGGTGGCTTGTGGCAATCCATCGCCGGACAGCGTAATTCATTCATTACTCAACAGCCCGCCGCACCGCGCTATTCTGCTCCGTCCAGAGATCAATCGCGTTGGTGTCGGCGCGCATCCGATAATGGCTGGAACGTATCTAGGGTGGTTCTCTGGCGTCTTCGTCGTTATCAGTTGAAGTTGGCGTCATTCTGCACTTGTCAACCGGTGACGTCAGGCTACTCTGCCAGACGGCGTGACATGTATCTCCAAATTCTTAGGAAGGCGCAGGCTCGGGCTGATCAGCGGCAATGGCTCCGTTGCAGCGGGTGCTGGTGTGTGTGCTTCGTCCAGCCACATACCTGTTCCAGTCTCCGCAGCATGCGCACGGCGTGCCAGAATGTGGCGCGTCCGGCATGTGTCCAACACCAAAATACAGACAGCGTGCCGTGTGATATCATGCAGTCGATGGACACGCCCGGAGGTGATGATGGAACTGCCCTTCCCCGGCATGGATCCCTACCTTGAGATGCCTGCCTTATGGCCCGATGTGCACACACGCTTGATCAGTACAATGTGTGATGCCATTCAGGAACAACTCGGTCCAAACTATGTTGCGCTCATCACGCCCTATATCGCGCTCGAAAACATCGAGATTGCGCCTGCCCGTCAGGTGTTCGTCCCCGATGTCGGCGTCATGCGTGATGACGCCGCCGATGCTGGCGCCGTCACCACCGCCATCACCCCCGCCCCGCTCACTATCCCAGTGCAGATCACCGTCCCGACCCGCTATGCCCGGATTGAGATCCGCTCGGTCTTGCAGCAAACCCTGGTGACCGCCATCGAACTGCTCTCGCCCGCCAACAAGCGAGCGGGCGCCGATGGTGCCGACGCCTATGAAGCGCCAGGAACTCTTCGCCAGCAGCGTCCACCTGCTGGAAATTGATCTCTTACGCGCCGGTGTCCGTCCCCGCCTGGCGCGGCCGCTCCCGCCAACAGCGTACTGCGCGTTGCTCAGTCGCGCCTACCGCCGTCACCTGGTCGAAGTGTGGCCCATCGCGCTCAGCGACCCGCTGCCGGTGCTCCCTGTCCCCCTGTCCGCTCCTGACCCTGATGTTGCGCTCGATCTCGGCGCCGTGTTACGCCAGGTCTACCGGCGCGCGCGTTATGAGCGGGTGATCGACTACCGCACCGATCCGCCCCCGCCCCCTCTCACGCCCGAAGAAGCCGCCTGGCTCGACCATCATCTCCGGGCGCGCGGTTTGCGGTGATGCTAGGCTGCAGGATAGAATCACGAAGGAGTCGTAGTGAACCCGGCGCATCTTGTCGAGATCGATGAACACGGAGTGTCCTGTCATCATCAGGATGGACGGATCGATGTTGTGCGCTGGGATAAGGTGCGCGCGGTTCTGATCGAAACGTCTGATCGGGACCCGTTTGAGTCCGATGTGTTCTGGATTCTGGTAAGCGAGCGCGGCGAATGCGTTATTCCACAGGGCGCGACTGGCAGTGCAGAGTTGCTTGCGCGTTTGCAGCATCTCGACGGATTCGACAATCTGGCAGTGATTGAGGCAATGGCATCGACCGATAATCGGCGATTTGTGTGCTGGACTGCCCCCGTGTAGCGCTTTCACCTGCCGACCGGAGTTGAGCGTTGGACGTTGAACGTTGAACGGTTGAACGTTGAACGTTGGAAGGTTGAAGGTTGAACGTTGAACGGTTGAACGTTGAACTTAAGCGGCGCCCACAATTGACCAACCGCCTGCCATCGGTTATACTACACTATACCGCAACAATCTTTGCGCCTTCTGCCACAGGGAATGGTCCATGTTGCACCTTGTCGGAACTGCGGACGGGCAGTCCGGCAGAGTGTGTCATGCCCGGTAGCGGCTTCCTTCGATCGGCGTCAATGTATCGTATCACAAGGAGGTTTGGACATGTGCCCCCCGGAAACCCTGGCTAGCATGCGATCCCCTGAGATCAGCCGCCGCAACCTGCTCAAGTTTGGTCTGGGCGCCGCCGTCGCTGCGGCATTGCCAGTCGGTTCGGCGCAGGCAGCGACTGTGCGCCGAACCACATTTCGCAACGTAGCGGACCTGACCCACGTCCTTGGCACACAGTTTCCGCTCTTCCCCGGAGCGGCGCCGTTCCGCATTCAACAGGCGGTCTCGCATGACAAAGACGGCTACTACGGCAGCATCCTGACCTACTGGGAGCATTCAGGCACCCACATGGACGCACCGGTACACTTCGCCCCGAATGGATTGTTTGTTGATCAGATACGTGTTGAGAACCTGGTGGTGCCAGCAGTAGTGATCAACATTACCGAAAAGGCGCGCCGCGATCCGGATGCAGTGGTGACGCCGGACGATATTCGGGCGTGGGAGCGGCGTTATGGGCGCATTCCCGACAATGCTGCTGTGCTCATGGCGAGTGGATGGGGAGCGCGCGCCGGTTCGGTTGAAGCGTTTCGCAATACCGACAGTAGCGGGGTAATGCACTTCCCCGGCTTTGGCAAAGAGGCGATAGACTTCCTGTTGACTGAACGGCGTATTTCGGGCATCGGGGTGGATACCCTGAGCCTCGACCATGGTCCTTCGACGACGTTTGCTGTGCACTATACGTTGCTGCCGACCAACCGGTGGGGATTGGAGAACCTGGCGAACCTAGAATCGATCCCGCCGAGTGGCGCAACGCTCTTTGTGGGCGCACCAAAGATTGCGTCCGGTTCCGGCGGACCGACGCGCGTCATGGCGGTCTGGTAGTCATCAAATGATGACCGTGTCGAACTCCTGCACGCCTGTCATCCCCATCCGCGCCATGCCCATATCGCGGAAGCGACGCTCCTGGTGCGTGGCGCGCACCAGGTCGTAGATCTCGTCACGCCGCTGGGGATCGTCGAAACTGCGGGCGAGATGTTCCAGACGCAGGCGCTGTTCTGGTACAGTAGTCAATCGGTACATCGGTTGGCCACAGCACTCTACCCGGCTCAGCAACCCGGCACTTGCCAGTTCATCGAGAGCGTCGGCGATTGCCCAGGGGCTTTCACGCAGGCGTTGCTGCGCCATAGCAACGTTCATACGCAACCAGGGATACTCGGTGAATAGCAGAACAAGGCGCAGTTTCAACAGTGAGTCGATCTGTCCAGGGGAAACAAGCCCGGCTTCATTGCGTTCCATCGCTCACCTCATTGTGAGAACTGTTGCAAGGCGACATCGCCTCGTCTCCAGATTGGGCGGATGCGGTCAATCGTCCGTGACTGTTCCGGCACAACAATGTCGATTGCAGAAACACGAAAGACTCACGCCGTATCAGGAGTGACCCGTGCATTCCCCCGCACGTAGCCCGAGCGCCTGCCTTGAACGCTTATCTCCTGAACTGAGTCTATCGTAACACGCGCTCTGCTGATAAAGGGACGGAACGTCGCTACATACAGTAAACATTCCTCAACACACGTCCACATTCGGTTGTTTATCTGTGGCAACTCCCACAAACTATAGCGAGGAAGCATTACTCTCTGTTGTGTCTTCTTTACCCCCCGGCTTCCTGGCGCAGCGTATACTAAGCGTGCTACGCAGCGCTCTGCGTTCCCTGTCTGTCATATCTCTCGCCAGAGTCGGCTGACACAACTGCATCCGCCGGGCCGTCTCTGCGTCACATACTCTGGTTTGCGAGGAGGACTATATGAAGCGGAGTTGGGTCACGCTGGATGGCAACGAGGCTGCCGCCAGCATTGCGTATCGTCTAAGCGAGGTTATTGCTATTTATCCGATCACACCTTCCACGCCTATGGGTGAACTGGCGGATGCCTGGGCTGCCGCCGGGAAGCCGAATTTGTGGGGTACGACGCCCCTGGTTATCGAGATGCAGTCGGAAGGCGGCGCAGCTGGCGCCTGTCATGGAGCATTACAACGCGGTGCTCTGACAACGACTTTCACCGCAGCGCAAGGATTGCTGCTGATGATCCCGAACATGTACAAAATCGCCGGTGAACTGACCTCAACGGTCTTTCATATCGCGGCACGCTCGATTGCGACCCATGCGCTGTCGATATTTGGCGATCATCAGGATGTGATGGCGACACGTCAGACCGGCTGGGCGCTGCTGGCATCTTCGTCGGTGCAGGAAGCGCACGATCTGGCGCTGGTGGCGCACGCGGCGACGCTCAAAGCGCGCGTTCCATTCCTCCACTTCTTCGACGGGTTCCGCACGTCACACGAGATCAATAAGATCGAGCAACTGACGGATGATGACCTGCACGCGATGATCGACTCCTCATTGCTCGAAGCGCATCGTATGCGCGCGCTAAGCCCCGACCATCCGGTCATTCGCGGTACAGCGCAGAATCCCGATGTGTACTTCCAGTCGCGTGAGACAGTCAACCTCTTCTACGCGGCAACACCAGGCATTGTTCAGGAAACAATGGATCGGTTCGCGCAATTGACGGGACGCGCCTATCATCTGTTCGATTATACAGGCGCACCGGATGCTGAGCGCGTGATTGTGATCATGGGTTCCGGTGCGGAAACCGCGCGCGAGACGGCGATGTTCCTGGCGGAGCGCGGCGAGAAAGTTGGGGTTGTCTCCGTGCGTCTCTATCGCCCATTTTCGGTGGCACACTTCGTGGCGGCGTTGCCAGCGACGGTGCAGCGTATTGCGGTGCTCGACCGCACGAAGGAGCCGGGCAGCAGCGGTGAGCCGCTCTACCTTGATGTTGTGGCAGCAATGGCAGAGAGTGGCCGTCATCTGCCAGTGATCGGCGGCAGGTATGGTCTGGCATCCAAGGAATTCACCCCTGCGATGGCGAAGGCAGTGTTCGATGAACTGGCAAAGGATCAGCCGAAGAACCATTTCACAGTCGGTATCATTGACGATGTGAGCCACACCAGCCTGGATGTCGATCACTCATTCTCGATCGAATCGCCGCGCACGGTGCGCTGTCTGTTCTACGGGCTGGGTGCCGATGGCACGGTCGGCGCCAATAAGAACTCGATCAAGATCATCGGCGAAGAAACCAACAACTACGCGCAGGGGTACTTCGTCTACGACTCGAAGAAATCCGGTTCAATGACTGTGTCGCACCTGCGCTTCGGTCCCGATCCGATCCGCGCGCCGTACCTGATCGAGCGGGCGAATTTCGTCGCCTGCCATCAGTTCTCCTTCCTCGAACGTATCGATGTGCTGAAAGCGGCTGAACCTGGCGCGGTCTTCCTGCTAAACAGCATGTACGGACCAGACGAAGTCTGGTACCACTTGCCGCGTGAAGTGCAGGACGATATTGTGCGCAAGAAGTTGAAGTTCTATGTGATCGACGGCGACCGGGTAGCGAGAGAGAGCGGCATGGGGCGGCGCGTCAATACTGTGATGCAGACCGCATTCTTCGCCATTTCGGGCGTGCTGCCGCGCGATGAAGCGATTGCCGAGATCAAGCGCAGCATTAAGAAGACTTATGGTAAACGCGGTGAGGCAGTGGTGCAGCAGAACTACCGTGCTGTCGATGCCGCACTTGCACGCCTGTACGAAGTGGACGTCGAAAAATTCGCCGGGTTCCGGTCACCGTTCACTCGCCGACCGCCGGTGCCTGAACAGGCGCCTGAGTTTGTGAAAGAGGTGCTTGCTCCAATGATCGCCTATGAGGGCGACTCGCTGCCGGTGAGCAAATTGCCAGTCGATGGCACTTTCCCAACTGGCACGGCAGCGTGGGAAAAGCGAGCGATTGCGCTGGAGGTGCCGGTCTGGGAACCCGACATCTGCATCCAGTGCGGCAAATGCGCCTACGTCTGTCCGCATGCGGTCATCCGCACAAAGGTATACGAACCGGCGCTGCTTGAAGGCGCTCCCGAAACGTTCCTCAGCGCCGAAGCACGCTTCAAGGAATTCCCCGGTTATAAATACACCCTGGCGATTTCGCCAGAAGACTGCACGGGATGCGGTCTGTGCGTCGAGGTATGTCCGGCAAAGGACAAGCGACAGGTTGGGCGTAAGGCGATCAACATGAAACCGCTGGTCGAGGTGCGTGAGCGTGAGGTGCGCAACTGGAATTTCTTCCTGAGCATTCCCGATGTGCCGCGCATCTCGTTGCACGTTGGGTCAATCAAGAACTCGCAGTTGCTCCAGCCGTTGTTTGAATTCTCCGGTGCCTGCGCCGGATGCGGTGAGACGCCGTATATCAAACTGCTGACGCAACTGTTTGGTGATCGCTTGCTGATAGCCAATGCGACTGGTTGCTCGTCGATCTACGGCGGCAACCTGCCGACGACGCCGTATACGAAGAATGTCGAAGGGCGTGGTCCCGCGTGGTGCAACTCGCTCTTTGAAGACAACGCTGAATTTGGTCTTGGCATGCGTCTAGCGCTCGACCAGCAGATCGAGCATGTGCGCGAATTGCTGCCACTGTTTGCGCCGGTCGTCGGGCAGGACCTGATCGATGCTTTGTTGAACGCCGATCAGAGCACCGAGGCAGGCATTGCTGCACAGCGTGAGCGGGTCGAATTGCTGAAACAGCGTCTCCGTACCCTGGATCGCAGCCAGTTCCCGGATGTTGTGGAGCGTGAGCACGAACTGCTCAGCCTGGCAGACGTTCTGGTGAAGAAGAGCGTCTGGATCATTGGCGGCGATGGTTGGGCGTATGACATCGGTTACGGCGGTCTCGACCATGTGCTGGCGTCGGGGTACAATGTCAATGTCCTGGTGCTTGATACCGAAGTGTACTCCAACACGGGCGGGCAGGCATCGAAGTCCACCCCGATCGGTGCGGTGGCGAAGTTTGCTGCAAAGGGCAAATCCTCGCCAAAGAAGGACCTTGGTCTGATTGCAATGGCATACGGAAATATCTACGTGGCGCGGGTGGCAATGGGCGCTGATGATGTGCAGACGCTGCGTGCCTTCTTGGAAGCTGAGGCGTATGATGGCCCATCGCTGATCATTGCCTACTCGCACTGCATTGCTCATGGCATCGATATGCGCAAGGGTCTGGAGCAGCAGAAACTGGCGGTTCAGACTGGCTATTGGCCACTGTACCGCTACAATCCGAGTCTGGCGGCTGAAGGGAAAAATCCGCTGATTATCGACTCGAAAGATCCATCGCTGCCACTTGAGAAGTTCATCTATAACGAGACTCGTTATCGCATGCTGGTGCAGAGTGATCCAGAGCGTGCTGAGGCGCTTCTACACCAGGCGGAAGCGTCGGTTCGCGCACGCTGGAAGCACTATAAGGAGCTGGCAGCGCTCAGCGAGGTGAGAGCGGAGCACAATGGGCATTGAGTGCAATGCTGTCCGCTATCGAAACCAGTTATTGCGCTAAAGGTGTAAATCTCGCTGATGCGAGATAGGAAGGTGTTGAAGGAGGGCGCGTAAGCGCCCTTCTTCGGTTTTACTGGCGTGCTTGTTGCTGACCGAAATGATGAGGACTATAAACTGGTGTTCGTTCGTGCCATGGGACCGATAAGGGTTGAGAGTCTAAGCCGGTATCTCGAACTGACCGCGGGGCTAATGATAGCAGTTCTCACGAAGGTTGAACCTGATAGACAAGCCCAGGAATAGCGCTCCCCGTGCAATGACTGAAATAATGAGATAGAGCATTAAATCCGCTAGACCGAGCTGGCCACGGGGCTAAAGCCCTCGGCTCTGCAAGGCGAAGTCCGCCTGCGCGGGCTAGAGCGGACTTACTTGAAATTCATAAGTCCTCGGCTATTCAGGGCGAAGCTTGTCTATTCAGGTCAGGCCGGGTTTAATGCTTGAAACTTGTAAGACTTCGGCTCTACCGTGCGAAGCCCAATTGAGCAAACCAGGCGGAAGCAGGGCACAGCGATCACACTCATCGCTGTGTGCGTTTCATTTCAGAAGCAGTTGCCATTGCGCCAGGAGCGCCATTGATTGCACTGTTGCCAGCCGCCAGGAAGCGTTTCGCAAGGTCGGGAAGGCGTTGCAGTGGTCCACTGCGCACGGTGGTATGCGGCAGCGATTCAAGGAACATCTGGCCATACTTCTTTGTTAGCAGACGGCGGTCGAGAACTGCTACCACGCCGCGATCCTCTCTGGAACGGATCAGGCGTCCGAACCCTTGCTTGAAGCGCAGGATCGACTGTGGTACCGCATACTGGTTGAACGGATCATCGAACTGTTCTGACCGCGCTGCAAAGATCGGGTCGGTTGGCACACTGAAAGGAAGTTTAGCAATCACCAGTACCGAGAGCGCATCGCCAACGACATCAACCCCCTCCCAGAAACTCGATGTACCGAGTAGCACTGTACCGGGAAACTCCTTGAAGCGTTCGAGCAGACTGCGGCGCGAGCCGTCGATGCCCTGACCGAGCACCGCAATCCCCGCGTCTTCCAGCGGCTCCTGGATGGCGCGGTACGTCTGGCGTAGCGCATTCGTAGCAGTAAACAGCACCAGCATTCGACCGCCGGTCGCACGCGCCAGGTCGATGATCGCCTGCTCTAGCGCCCGCTGGTAGCCATTCTGGTTTGGTTCGGGAATATCCTGCGGAATGTAAAGGAATGCCTGACGGGTATAGTCGAACGGCGAGTCAAGCGTCAACTCTTCGGCATGGTCAAGACCGATGCGTTCACGGATGAATGCAAAGTTGCCGCCGACCGACAGTGTCGCCGAGGTCAGGATGGTCGCAGTCTTCGCTTCGAAGAGGTTGGTGCGCAGCACGTCGGCGACTGATAACGGCGCTGCGGAAAGAGTCAGCGTATCGCGCACGCGGTCGTGAGTCAGCCAGGTAACCTTTTCTTCTGCGCCGCCAGTCAGGATATGCCCGATATTGACGCGCACGTCGGTGGCGTAGCGTCTGAGCGCCTGCACCCGTAGCATCAGGGCGTCGTACTCCAGCAGTTCGGCATCTTTCAGGTCCATCAGCAACGTCTCCAGACGCCCCAGCCCCTCGCCGACAGCGTGGAGCGCCACGCTGAGCGCGTCCCAGGCGCGTTCAACCTCTGCCCAGGACGATTTGCGTCGCAGCGAATCGGTGATGCGCAACCGCGAGTCATAGGCGGTCAGTTCGGCTTCGCGCTTGATGAACGTCATCAGCACATTAAAGCACCCATACACCGCATCGCGCGCGCGCGCTACTGCCGGACGCAACGCATCGGCGATCGCATCGGCGCGGTCAATGTCGGCGCGGGTTGCCATACTTTCGCGGAAATGGTTGGGCAGTTCGCTAAGCAAACCGCCGACCACCTGCTCCTGTCCTTCGGTGAAAATATCGTCGAGAAATGCAAGCAATCCTTCGCGATCAACATTGAAACTCAATTGGTCGGTAGCAACGTCTTCTAGATTGTGGGCTTCATCGATGATAAGGTAGTCGTAGGGTGGGATGACATCGTTTTCGACCGCCAGATCTGCTATGAGCAGTGCATGGTTGACGATCACCAGGTGCGCCGCTTCCGCCTGTTTACGCGCCTTGAAGAAGAAGCAGCACTGAAACTCGCTGCATCGTGGACCGGTGCACTGTTCCCAGGCGGCGCTCATTCTGTTCCAGGACGCATTCTCGCCTTCCTGAAGCGGCAATTCCGCTCGATCCCCGCTTTCGGTCGTCGGCAGCCACAACTGCACCTTGAGCAGGGTGCGCACATCGTCCGACATTAACCGCTGATCGCGACGCAGGTCTTTATAGCGCTTGAGACAGAGATAGTTGCTGCGCCCTTTGAGCAGCGCTGCAGTGAACGGTGGCTTGTCGGTGCCGTTGGACATCACCTTTTGCAAGGCTGGGATGTCTTTGAAAAAGAGTTGATCTTGCAGATTGATCGTATTAGTCGAAATCACTACCCGTTCGCCGCGGCGCATGGCGTGCAGTGCCGCAGGAACCAGGTACGCCAGCCCTTTACCGGTGCCAGTACCGGCTTCGGCAATCAGCGCCCCGCCCTGGTTGAACGTATCGGCGACCGCTTCGGACATGCGCACCTGCTGATCGCGCTGTTCATATCCCGCAAATGCGCGACCGAGTGCGCCATCGGGGCTGAAGAACCGACGGATGTCTGCCAGATCGATCGGGCGCTCATCACCGGTCGGTTTCAGCGGCACAATCTTCTCATCACGATCATCGTGACGGTCTGCCTGGATGGGTATTGCATCCACAAAGACGAGTCGCGCTTTTGCGCGTTGCGCTTCCTCGAACAGGCTCCGCAGACCCCACTCGATCTGCCCGGTCAGGCGCATAATCTCATTGAGATCGTCCAGGGGGAGCGCTGCAATCCGGCGCAGCAGGTGGAGGAAGATCTGACGGGTTACATCCGCGTCGCTCAGCGCACGGTGGGCTCCGTCATGGGGAATGCCGAGGGCTGCTGCGAGCGCGCTGAGGCGGTACGCTGGCGTGCGCGGCATCAGCAGCGTTGCCAGTTCGAACGTATCGAATGCTGGTTGGGGCAGTCGCATCCCCTGAGCGCGCAGCATACGCAGGTCGAACTCAATATAGTGCCCGACGAGCGGGTAATTCTTGAGGAACGCAGCAAAACGTGGCGCAACCTCGGTGAAGCGAGGCGCTCCGGCAAGCATATCCGCAGTGATGCCTGTCAACCGGCTGGAGTTGAGAGGGAGGGAATAGACTGGTTGCACCAGCGTGTTGAATGTTTCAATCACCTCATCCGCGCTGAACTTGATAGCAGCGATCTCGATAATCTCATCAACCCCCGCCTCAAGCCCGGTCGTTTCGATATCGATTGCAATGTAGATCTGGTTCATAACACGCCCCTGCCTGCCGATACGCCAACTGGAGAGACATTATAGCACGGCATTGAGCGCGCAGGTGAAGAGGGGGAAGGTGAGAAGGTAAGGACGCGCACGTGGCACTTAATGAAACGTAGGAATGAGAAGATTAGGAGATAGAAAAGAGATTTTGGTGCGGCAAAACGTAAGGGTGAGAGGGCAGAAAAAGAGAAGAGGTTTCGGCACCCATCGGTAAGCTGAAATTCCATAACACCTCTCATTTCTCTCTCCTCTTCCCTCGCTCCTCCTGGTTTCAGTGCTCTTCAGCGAGCCGAAAATTTCTCAATTGGTTCGGGCGCGAATTGTCGAAGCGCTATGCACGGGTTTCAGTGCTCTTCAGCGAGCCGAAAATTTCTCAATCTCTGAACGCTGAAATATGAGAGCCGCTGGTCGGGAGTTTCAGTGCTCTTCAGCGAGCCGAAAATTTCTCAATCTACCGCTGGTATCTGACACTGCCAGGCGCACCCAGTTTCAGTGCTCTTCAGCGAGCCGAAAATTTCTCAATTCAGGGAGCGCATCGACTGGAGAAGGAGGCAAAAGTTTCAGTGCTCTTCAGCGAGCCGAAAATTTCTCAATAGCGTTTCGCCGATCCAACGTTCGGTCACTGCGGCGAGTTTCAGTGCTCTTCAGCGAGCCGAAAATTTCTCAATTGAGTGGGAGGTTGACGGGTTCCCGGCCGCCGACCGTTTCAGTGCTCTTCAGCGAGCCGAAAATTTCTCAATTGACAATAGTTGTCACAATGTGCGCTGCGGAAAAGGTTTCAGTGCTCTTCAGCGAGCCGAAAATTTCTCAATCGCCCCGGAAGCCGCCGCGTTGAAGAAACGCAAGAGTTTCAGTGCTCTTCAGCGAGCCGAAAATTTCTCAATCTCGACAACTCGCACTACGAGTTGATGACACGCGAGTTTCAGTGCTCTTCAGCGAGCCGAAAATTTCTCAATCTCGACGTTCAAGCGCCGCCGTACGACGGAATTCAGTTTCAGTGCTCTTCAGCGAGCCGAAAATTTCTCAATCACCAGAAGCGACTGCCGGTTGATCATCGAGCGCGTGTTTCAGTGCTCTTCAGCGAGCCGAAAATTTCTCAATCGAATCGTACCCGCTGTTGGGCATAAATCCAGAGCTGACGTTTCAGTGCTCTTCAGCGAGCCGAAAATTTCTCAATGTTGATGAGTACGCCGATATTGCTTTCGACGCCTTCGTTTCAGTGCTCTTCAGCGAGCCGAAAATTTCTCAATCTGCGCCGCGAGCGCCGCGAGCGGGTCGGACGCGTTGGTTTCAGTGCTCTTCAGCGAGCCGAAAATTTCTCAATCGTGCAGCCCGGCGTCTACTGGCTCGAGGTGCAGTCGTTTCAGTGCTCTTCAGCGAGCCGAAAATTTCTCAATGATACGCTGTAGCGCCAAGTTTCGTCGCCGACTGCCGTTTCAGTGCTCTTCAGCGAGCCGAAAATTTCTCAATCGAGGAACAAAAGTTCTTAGCGCTGAACACAATATTGTTTCAGTGCTCTTCAGCGAGCCGAAAATTTCTCAATTACGATATGACCGTTGCCATCACTGCTCCTTTCTTGGTTTCAGTGCTCTTCAGCGAGCCGAAAATTTCTCAAT
>JAGHYV010000104.1 GCA_017743475.1 Roseiflexus sp.
CGAGACGCGCGCGTACCCAGGACGCGCGCCTGATACGGTTATGCGGGCGAGACGCCCGCGCACCCAGGACGCGCGCCTGATACGGTTATGCGGGCGAGATGCCCGCGTACCCGGGACGCGCGCCTGGTACAGTTATACGGGCGAGATGCCTACGCACCCGGAACGCACGTCGCTAGATTATTGTGCATTTCGCTCTAAGTGCACGCTCTGCCGAACGCAGAGTGCATGATGCGCGCTCTGTTCGCACACGATAGGGACGATTCTATGCCTGACTATGTGATCGAAACAAGCGGTCTGCGCAAGGTTTACGGCGCGAAAGTCGCTGTTGCCGATCTGACGCTTCAGGTGCCGCGCGGTGAGGTGTTTGCCTTCCTGGGACCAAACGGCGCTGGCAAGAGCACGGCTGTCAAAATGCTGCTGGGGCTGGTGAAGCCCACGAGCGGCGTAGCGCGGGTGCTGGGTGCTGCTCCCGCCGACCCACGTGCGATGGCGCGGATCGGCTTTCTGCCGGAGCACTTCCGGTTTCACGAATGGTTACAGGCTGCTGAGTTTCTCGACCTGCACGCACGTCTGAGCGGTATGTCGGCTGACGCGCGGCGGCGGCGCATTGCCGATGTGCTGGCGCTCGTCGGCTTGTCTGAGCATGCGCGGCGTCCGCTTGCCGATTTCTCCAAAGGCATGCTTCAGCGCATTGGTTTGGCACAGGCGCTGATTCACGATCCGGAACTGGTGTTTCTGGATGAGCCGACCTCGGCGCTCGACCCGTTCGGGCGAATGCTGGTGCGCGGCATCATCCGCGATCTGCGTGCGCGCGGTACAACAGTCTTCCTCAATTCCCATCTGCTCAGTGAGGTCGAAATGACCTGTGACCGGGCGGCATTCATCCGCGCGGGGCGGGTGATCCGCACTCTGAACCTGCACGAATCGGCGGCAGGTAGAGTGCGGGTTGCGTTGCGCGTGGCGGGGGCATCGAACGGGCTGATCGAGTCACTGAGTGTGTTCTGCGCCGATGGACGTGTGCCGCACGAGACATCTCCCGGCATAATCGAACTGGAAGTCGCCAGCGAGGATGTATTGCCGCAGATCGCAGAGCGGATCGTTGCCAGCGGTGCGCGTCTCTATGCCCTTACCCCCCAGCGTGTCTCCCTCGAACAACTCTTCCTCGACATCGTTGGTCGCGATGACAGTGGTCAATAAGGCAGGCGCTTGGCGTGCGGATCGAAGCGCTCTCTTCTCCCGAATGGCGGTGAAGGCGACCAGCGCGCTATTCTGCATCCATCGCATCCATGACGTCACTGCAAAAACGCGCCGCCGAGACGCTGGGGGCGCAGGGTTTTCCATCTATCTCGCTGCGAACGCTGCGCCACTGCGGTGCAATACCCTTTTTGCAGTAGACTCATACATGGTATGATATGCACGGGCTATCGTATCATCACGAGGGCAGGCATGGAGCGTCTTGGGTTCATCGGTCTGGGGCGCATGGGGCGGGTCATGGCGGGGCGGTTGCTGGCAGCAGGCTTCCCGCTGACGGTTCACAATCGGACGCGCGCGCGCGCAGAGGCGCTGCTGGCAGGCGGCGCAGCCTGGGCAGAGACGCCAGCCGAGGTGACGGCGCGCAGCGAGCTGATTTTCACTATCCTCACCGACGATCACGCTGTTGAGACGGTCTACTGTGGTCGTGATGGATTGCTTTCCGCCGATGCCTCCGGTCGTCTGTTCATCGAAATGAGCACCATCCGCACATCAACAATCCTGTCGCTTGCCAGGATGGTCAATCAACGCGGCGCACGCCTGCTCGACGCGCCTGTTTCGGGAACGGTCGCTCCAGCGCGCGAGGGGCAGTTGCTGGTGCTGGTCGGCGGCAGAACGTCGGATCTCGAACGTGCCCGACCAGCGCTTGGCGTGCTTGGGCGGCGCATTATCTATCTGGGAGGGCAGGGCGCCGGTACAACGATGAAACTGGTACTCAATATGACGATGGCATGCTTCTGGGGTGCGCTTGCTGAGTCGCTTGCTGTGGGGCAACAGTTTGGACTGGATATCAAAACGATGCTCGATGTCTATCTGGACTCGGCGGTTGCGCCGCCAGCGCTGCGTAGCAAAGTTCCAGTACTTCTCGGTGAGACGAGCGAAGTTGCCTTTGACGTGACGGGTGTACGCAAGGATCTGCTGGCAATGGTTGCAACTGCGCAGGATGCGGGGGTGCCTGTGCCGGTTGCATCGGCGGCGCTGGCGCATTTCGCTGCCGCCACTGCTGCCGGATACGGCGAACGCGATCTTGCGGCAGTTGTCGAGTATCTGGCGGAAGTTGCGCAACGTACAGCGCGCACCGCATTCACGCTGGGCGAGCCATGATTATCACGATACGCCCGTTCACTGGCGCCGCCGATATCGAGCGCATGATCGACCTGGCATATGCCTTCCCAGACCAGTGCCTGTGTGCGGTTGATCTGCCGTACCGCCTGGCGTCGTGGACGCTCGATAATCCGCGGAACGCCAGTCTGTGGGAGGACGAGTCGGGGCGCCTACTCGGTTTCGCTGTGATCCAGCTTCCCTGGCACTCGCTCGATATGTGCGCCCATCCGTCGGCGGGCGAGGCAGGGATCGAAGAGTTGATGCTGGTGTGGGCGACGGAACGTGCACAGGAGATCGCGGATCAGACGCGCCGTGACCTGACCCTATATGTGGATGTATTCGAGGAAGACCTGGATCGCAGAGCACAACTCGCAGCACACGGGTTCGCCCCTGACTACCCGGCAATGATCCGAATGTCCCGATCACTGGACAAGGTGCTTCCCATGCCGTTTTTACCGGAGGGATTTACCCTGCGCCCCATCGATGGCATGCGCGAACTTCATGAATATGTTGCGCTCCATCGGGCGGCGTTTGGCGCTGCGGATATGACTGTTGAGTGGCGCAAACGCACATTGTGCATGCCGCAGTATATTCCCGAACTCGATGTCGTGGCCGTAGCGCCGGATGGCCGTCTCGCTGCGTTCTGCATCTGCTGGCTGGGTCCGCGGATCGGTGAGGGATACATCGAACCGCTTGGCGTACATCCCGACTTCGCTGGGCTCGGTCTTGGTCGCGCAGTGCTGCTAGAAGGGTTGTGGCGTCTCCAGGCGCACGGTGCGATAACTGCCCTGATCGACCGCTATGAGGGGGACGAAAGCGCCCGTGTGTTGTATGAGTCGCTCGGATTCCGCACCCATATGCGAACTGTAACCTGTGCGCGCTGTTTTCGTAGCGCGCAGAGTGTGGTATGAGCCTGTATGAACGATTCTCTCGTGTTGGCTGGTGAATATATCGAGTTGCGCCCGCTTCCCGAACGTGACCTGCCGGCTCTGCTGAAGGTTTACCAGGGAACGCCGCTCTATTTCGATGGGTTGGGTGACCGGGCGGATCGACTGACGCTCGCTGATGTGCGGAATCAGTGGGTGCGGGCGCAGCAATCGCCGGACCGGGTGTTGTTCGGTGTGTATCATCAGGTGACCGGTCTGTTGATCGGTGCGGCGGATGTGCAGATCGGCGTGCCGCAATCTGACGCGGCAGCGGTGTGGATCCTGATCTGGGGCGGGTTTCAGCGTCAGGGGTATGGTCAGGAGTGCATGGCGCTGATCGAGTCTTGGCTCATTCCGGCAAGGGCAAGTACGTTATGCGCAATTGCGACCAATAATGAGGAGGGGATTTCCTTTCTCGAACTGCAAGGTTTCCGTCGCACCGACCTTCCAGCCGATCCGCCCATTGGGCGCGGAACGGCGTTCTGGATGTGCTGGTGAGGTCAGGCAGGCAGCCGATAGGTGATAGCCGATAGACGACAATAAGCCGCAGAACAGCGTTCTGGATGTGCTGGCGAGGTCGGAGGCGAACGGTCTGCCACTCCTTCCCCACGTTACAACACATGTACCGGATCAATATCGACGATCCATCCCGGCGGGATGCGTAGCACCCGGATCAACGGCGTCGGATCGAGGGCGCGCAGGATGAGGTGCCAGCGGTAACGGTTGCGCTGCACGCGGAAGAAGGCTGGTGCCGGTCCAATGAGGCTCCAATCATCGGCGAGGTGATTGACAGCGAGGGAGCGGATGTGGTTTGCCAGCGCCTCAGCGGCGCGGCGCGCGCGGGCGTCGCTGCCAGCGCTGTACACGAATCGCACCAGACGCGCGAAGGGGGGATAGCCAGTTTGGCGGCGGAATGCAATCTCTTGCTCATAGAAAGCGTGGTAATTGTGCTCCTGCGCAGCGCGGATAGCGTAGTGTTCGGGCGCGTAGGTCTGAATGATTACGTTTGCTCCCGCTTCGCGACGCCCTGCCCGACCTGCTACCTGTGTCAGCAGTTGAAAGGCGCGTTCACCAGCGCGGAAATCGGGCAGGTACAGTCCAGTATCGGCGGCAACCACGCCGACCATACTCACCATCGGCAAATCCAGCCCTTTGGCGATCATCTGGGTGCCGACGAGCACATCCGCCTCGTGGCGCAGGAAGCGATCCAGCAGGCGGTCGTGGTCTCCTCTGCGCGTCACGCTGTCACGGTCCCAGCGCAGGGTGCGCGTTCCAGGGAAGAGTGTCGTGATTTCATCCACGACTCGTTGCGTGCCGATGCCGAACGATTTGATCCGTGCACTCCAGCAGTTCGGGCAGAGCGCCGGCGGCAGTTCACGGTGGTTGCAGGTGTGGCAGATGAGCACCCCGCCAGACGAAGCGGCGTGTCCGTCGTCTGCCTCCTGGTGCGGGGTAAGCGGTGAAGAACAGGACGGACAGGTCATGGCATGACCACAATCGCGGCACAGAAAGAACGATGCCGAGCCGCGCCGGTTGAGGAACAGGATCGCCTGATCACCGCGCTTCAGCGTTTCCGCCAGCGCCGCCTGCAATGCCCGGCTAAAGATTGAACGATTATTGTCCGCCAGTTCGCGTCGCATATCGACAACCGTTACACGCGGCAGGGGGAGTGTGCGGATATGCGGTAGACCATCGCGCCCGATTGCTGTCGTAACGCGCTCTGGCAATTCCAGCAGACGCAGATGTCCGGCGCGTGCGGCGGCATAGCTTTCGACCGATGGCGTCGCGCTGCCGAGGATCAGGACGCTGCAAGTGATTGCAGCCAGGCGTTGCGCGACATCGCGGGCGTGGTAGCGCGGCGTAGCATCGTGCTTGTACGATGGTTCGTGCTCCTCATCGACGATGATCAACCCCAGGTTGGGAAGCGGCGCGAAGACCGCGGAGCGCGACCCGATGGCAATGCTAGCATCGCCGCGTCGTAGTCGCCGCCACTGATCGTAGCGTTCACCAATTGACAGTTCACTGTGCAACACTGCAAGTTGACCGGGGAAACGCGCGGCGAAGCGCCGAACCATCTGGGTCGTCAGGGCGATCTCAGGCGTCAGCACCAGTGCCTGCCGTCCCAGGCGCAGTGCGCGAGCAATGGCACGCAGGTAGAGTTCCGTTTTGCCGCTGCCGGTGACGCCATGTAACAGGAAGTGCGTCTGTGATGGAGCAGTGTGGTCTTCCGTCGCCCCGGTGCACCGGTCGAGTGCTCCGGCAATGGCGTCCCACGCCTTCTGCTGCGCCGGGCTCAGCGTCGGCGGCGTATCGGGCAGAACATCGAGCAGTGCGAGCGGATCACGCCACACTTCGCGGGCGATGATATCGATCAGGCCCCGGCGTTCCAGAGCGCGCAGCGTGCCAGAGTCGGCGTTGGTGGCAGCGAGCAGATTGGGAACCGGGATCGGGTCTGGATGATCAATCAGGTACGCCAGCAGGTTGCGTTGTCGCGGCGCGCGCGCGAGACCTTCCAGCGCCCTGCGTGCTTCATCTGGGGGGAGCGCCAGGCGTACCAGACGTTCGATACGGGGACGCGCACGCGCTCGCGCAAGAGTCGTGCCGCGTGCGATCAACCCACGCTCACGCAGCGCAGCGTAGATTGCCTGGAGTTCGGCGTCACTGCCGCGCAAACGCTTCCGCAACTCACGTTCGGTCATCTCGCCGCTGCGGCGCAGCAGGTAGAGGACATCGCGTTCACCCGGCGGCAGAGCGCCAAGATTCGCATTATGCCCCTCCACCGTTGCACGCCAGGTAGTCTCGGCTTCGCGCGCGATGCCGGGCGGTGTCATGAGGGTCAGCGCCTCATAGAGCGATACCCGGTAGTAATCGGCGATCCAGTACGCCAGGCGAATCTGCGCCGGTGTCAGGGCAATATCCGGGTCGGCAATGTCAATCACATCGCGCAGAGTCGGGGTCTGTGGGTCGAACCAATCGGCAGGATCGGCGCGTAGTGCAGGCGGACTGAGTGCAACTGCCGGATCGCGCAGACTGCCGCCCCACGCGTACAGATCGAGCACAACCCCCTGGACGTGCCGCTGTCGCAGCGGTGCCCACACCAGATGACCGACGCGCAGCAGAGGGTGCAACGACGGCGGCACACGATAGGTGAATACCGCATTAGCGCTCAGTGCAACATCGGCGAGGAGTTCGGCAGTCATGCCACCAGTGTAACACATCCGTTTCGGGGTGGTGCAGTAGGGAGCACCTTTGCCCCTGTATCCCCCCAACCCCCTTTTCCTACGAGGGGAGAAGGGGGAGTCGCGGCATTCTGAAGCCTGTACCGGGCGATGGAACGCGCGTGTGCCCGGCAAGTGTGCGAGGAATACACCACAGAGCAGCGCGGATACGACACACTACGGATCGGTGCAGATACGACGGATCGGCGCGGGTGGTGTCGCTATCCGTGTTCATCGTTTGGGTGAACCGAAACGTCGCACCATTGATGGCCGTGTCCGGTATTGTCGTCGCTCCGTCTCTTATGCAAACCCGCCGCTTCCGACAACAGAAAATACACTGCTCTTTATTTTGAAACGTGTTGCGGGTTGCATAACTCCCGAACTCGATTGAAACGCAAAGAGTGTTTTGAAAGTCAAAGTAAACCTTGATGAAATCTATTTATCAGCTATATGGTCTGTTATCATATTTGCGACTTTGTCGCAGCAACGTCCCCTTAGCGCGTCCTGTCGTCGATGATGGCATTGGGGCGCACTCCCGCGCCCCCGATAGCCACGCCATGTCACACGGCACCCGCCGCGTCTCCGTCCCGCGCCCCGCTATGCCGGTCCGGGCGCAGCCCTGCTGTGCCCCTACGCCGCTACACCGCCTTCCTGCGTGCGACGTGCAACCTTTCAACTCCGCGCTCTCGCCCCCGCGCCAGTCCGGGCGCAGCCCTGCTGCGCCCCTGCGCCGGTCTGGGCGCAGCCCCGCTGCGCCCCTACGCCGCTACACCGCCCTCCTGTGTGCAACGTGCAACCTTCAACTCCGCGCCTCTCGCTCCTCGCCTCTCGCCTCTCCCTCCAGCGACGCCCTCACACGCGCCCGGTCGCCACCGCCAGATTGAGGTCTAGCAACCGCTGCACCACCACGCGCTGAACGTCCGGCGCCATGCCGAAGCGCATCTGCCCGCGCGCGTTCGCGTGGAAATCGTGCCCCGGATCGAGATCGTCCCAGCCGTAGCACGCCAGGATCGCCGCGTCCAGCGCCGCGCGCATCTGCCGCAGGTCCACAATGTCGGCATCACGGCAGACGGGATCGTGGACCAGGTTGTACGTCTTCGTCAACCCGATCTGGCGCGCCTGCATGACCTGCCCGCGCCGCTCGTGGTACGCCGCCCCGATCGCCGCTGCACGCGCGAACGCTGGCTGCGCCAGCACCCCCTCAGTCCCCCCCGCTGGCGGGGGAGTTCGGGGGGGTGGTGCGGCATATTCCGCCGGCGGGAACGGAAAGGTGGCAAAGCAGTCGGTGGGGGTGTAGCGGTTGCGCGATTCAAGACTGGACGCCTGCCGCCAGACCCACGCCTCATGCACGCCGGATTGCAGCAGCGCGAAGTGGTAGTCATCGTCGAAGGCGAAGACGACCAGTTGCTCATTGTATATCCACCCCTTGGGAACGAACACCAGCGCATGCATCTCACTGACGCGACTCCGCGCCAGCACCCGGCGCAGCGGGGCGATGGCGTGACGCATGCCCGCGCGGTAGGCGCCGAACTGCCACCAGGCCGCGCGGTTGCGCGCGTCCCCCGGACCACGCAGCCGCTCCCGCTCCGGCTTCACCCGCTCCTCGACGATCCGCAGCAGGTCGGGGTACTGCTGCGCCCGCGCCAGGTCCCAGTCGTGGAAGCAGATCACCCACCGCCCCGGCTGCTGCGCCGGATGGGTGTTCAGGTCGTCGCCGTTCAGGTAGGGAAACAGACAGTCGGCGTTGCGCGGGTCGCGCGCCAGCAGCGCCTCCGCCTCCGCCGCCTCCAGCACGAAGCCGAGACCACGCACAATATCGCCCTGAAACGCCTTGCCGTCGTTCTGGCGCAGGCGCGCCGGTTCGCCGTCCGGTTCGGCATCGAGCCGCGACGAGATCGCCACAACCGGGTGGTCGTCGAGCAGCGCGCCGCCGTCTCCCCCAGTCCCCTCCTGCGTGCGGCGGGCGCGCGGCGCTTCAATGACGACCAGGTTGACTTCGACGCTCGCCTGTCCGGGCCAGCGCACGAAGCGGCGGGCGAAGGCAATCCGCCCGCCCTGCGCCAGGATGACCTTCAGCCCGCTTTCGCGCGTGTCCCCCTGCCCGATGGTGTTGGTGGCGATCATCCCCAGCCGCCCGCCGGGACGCAGCAGCGCGAACGCCCGCCGGAAGAACGCCGCGCAGAGGTCGGCGGTTCCGCCGAACGGCGCATACGCCGTCTCCAGCCAGCGCCGGTACGCTTCGCCCGCGACGCCGCTGATGCGCAATCCCCCCATGAACGGCGGATTGCCGAGGATGACCGCGAACCCGCCGGACGCCATCGCGTCCGGGAACTCCAGCGCCCAGTGGAAGAAGGCGCGGGTCTGGCTCATCTCCAGCACGAACGCCCCCTGGCGCGGATCGCTGAGCACGCCGTGCGTCAGCGCCTCCTGGACCGCCGCCGTCGTCAGCGCCGGTCCGTCCGGCGTGAAGGGCTGCACAAACGCCGCCGTCCACACGTCGCACGCCAGGCGCAGGCGGCGAGAGGCGTCCTGCGTGATCACCCGCCGGTAGGCGGCGCTCTTGGCGTGCACCTGCTCCACCGTTCGATCCGGCAGCGCGGCGACCTGACGCATCTGCGCCGCCAGCAGCGCCAGCGGCGCGGTGACGAACCCGTGGCGAAAGAGATCCATGCGCGCCTCGCGCGCGTTGCGCGCCCTGACCTGCCGCGCGTGGGCGCGGTCGTCGGTTCCCAGCGGACGGTAGGCGTCATCGGGAATGCCAGCTTCGAGCGCCTGCAGGTCGGCGACCCCCAGGAGCGAATCGCCGCAGCGGATGCGGTGGTCGAGAAAGGTGAGCGACCTGCCCCGCGCATGCCCTTCCAGCCAGAGCGCGACGCGGCAGAGTTCGACCGCCAGCGGATTTTTGTCCACCCCGTACAGGCAGTGGGCAATCACGTCGCGCACTGCGTCACGGACGATCTCCGGGGCGGGGGCGGCGTCGCCGCTGCGGATGCGCGCCAGTTCGGTCCCCAGATGCCGCGCCGCCGCCAGCAGGAAATGCCCGCTGCCGCATGCCGGATCGAGCACCGTCAGTCCAAGCAGCGCCGCTTCCCGTTCGGCAGGCGTGCGGCATGGCGCAAGCCGCGCCCGCAGTGCCGGCTCCAGCGCGTGCTGTACGAGCGGCGCCACCAGCTCCGGCGGAGTGTAGTGCGAGCCGGTGGCGCGCCGTTCGGCGCTGCGTGCGGCGAATGCAACGACGGGAACCGCGCCGCGCCAGGTGATGGTCGGGTGCAGTTCGAGCAGACTTTCGTACACCGACCCCAGTTCTTCGGTGTCGAGCGCCGCATAGTTGATGCGGCGCGGCGGATTGCCGTACCAGGCGAGATGGCGGAAGGCGTGCAGCAGGTCGCGGTTGGTAATCACAGCGACGTCGAGATCGACGGGCGCAAACAGGTCGCCGTTGAGCGGCGCCGCGCCCAGCAGCGTGGCCAGCGCCGCATCGCTCACGATCTGGCGCAGCGTCTGGAACCCCAGCCAGAGGTCGACGTGATCGGTGAAGGCGCTGCGGCGCGTCAGGAGTCGCCGCAGTCGCCCGACGCCATAGTGCGCGTAGTGCGGGTCATCGCTGATCAGCCCGCGATCTTCGGCGGTTAGCAGGAAGAGCACGCGATAGACGACGCGCAGCGCCTGGCGATGCAGCGCGGCGGCAACCGCATCCGGGACGGGTTCGCCCGGCGGCGGGAGACGGAGCGCGGCGCGCAGCGCGGCGTTCGCCGGGTGCGCCAGGAAGCCGTTCGCCAGGATTAGGAGCGCCTGTTCCACGCCGTCGCGCAGGCGGTCGCGCACCCGTCCGCCCTGTTCCAGCGCGTGCTGATGGTAGCGTTCCAGCCAGCATTCGCGCGCGTCCGCAGCAGTCTGCGGCAGGCGCGTTCGGTGGATCAGCCGGTAGAGCGCGGCGAAGTCGGCGAAGCGCTGCTCATCGAGGATCTGCGCCACGTCGCATTCGACATACGCCTGCCGCCGGAGGTACGTGCTGTTGCGCAGCAGGCGCAGCGTGCGCCCGTTGGTGACCAGCCCCCACAGCTGCTCGCTGCGGTTGAGATACTCCTGTACCAGCACGTGCGGCGCCGTCCGGGGACGTCCGGCAGGCGGAACGCGCCCCAGGTCCTGGCGCACCCCGACGATATGCACCGGCGGGGCGTCGTCGGCAGCGCTGGCGCGGTGCGAAATGGCGAAGCGCGCCTCGTCGATCTCATACGGGTGCGGGTTGGCGTGCAGGTCATACCCGAGCAGACTGAGGAACGGGATGACCCAGGCATCGCGGGTGATTGCGGTCGCCGGGTCATCGTCCGACAGGCGCGCCAGGCGGCGGCGGAAGAGCGCCCACTGCGCCTGGGCGTCGGCGAAGGCGCCAGCGATCTCATCAGTGAGGGAGCGCGACCCGTCCAGCCCAAAGTCGCGCGGTTGCTGCCCCGGCAGATCGCCGGCAAGCGCCGCATCCAGAATGTCGGGACCGAGCAGACCGCCTTCGAGACGGATCGCCGGAGTTGGTGCGTGGATGTGACTCATAGGCGTGTGTTGGCGCGTTCCAGTACGACCACTCCCAGCAGATCGGGCGGGAACTGCGGCGTCATCTCAAGCCCGCGCACCCGCAACGCCACCGCCTGGCGGATGCGCTTGTGCGCTTCGGTTAGGTCGGCAGCGCGACGGTCGATCCACTGCCGGATGCCGGACTGGATCGGATGGTCGTCGCCCCATGCTCCCCCCTGCACTGGACGCCATTCACCAATGCGCGCGAGCGCCTGACGCAGGATGGTCTGCTTTTCTTCCAGCGGCATGTTGGCGGCGGGTCGGGCGGATGCCAGGAGACTCAGCGCTTCGCCATGGTCGAGCCAGTGCATCTCACTGCCGTGGTCGCGGTAGCCGAGCGCCAGCACTTCTTCGGACAGCACGGGTTGGGCGTTGGGACATTCGAGCATGTAGCGCACCCGCAGGAGCAGGATGGTCGTCGTCTCCTGCACTGCGTGCGTGCGGATCGCGCCGCAGCGCCGGGCAATCGCCGTCTCGGATCGTTCCAGCGCCTCTTCGAAGAGGAACTGCGCCAGCGCCGTCACGAAGCGATGGTTGCGCCCCACATACTCCGCACCTTCCGGCGTCGGCGAAACGAAACTGATCGACCAGAAGGGGTTGGCGCGGCGCGCGACGGACGAAGAGTCGGGCAGTTCCATGCGAATGGCATCGGGCAGGGCACGCAGCACATCCGGCGCCAGGCTGACGCGGAAAACATCCGCGCGTCTCGGGTCTGGCGTGATCGGCAGGTTGAGGCGTTGGGCGGTTTCCAGCACAAAATCGCGCACGGCGGACGGATCGCCGAGCACCGCGTCGGTCGCTTCGAGTTCACGCTGCACTTCTTCGGGTTTCAGCGCGCGCTGAGCGAACCGGGTGCGATTGACCCGCTCGCGATCCACATCGCGATCCCAGCGCCGGTGCAATTCTTCAACCGCCGGTATGCCCAGGTCGAGGGTGAGTTGTGCGCCTGGCGTGCGCCGACCCCGGAGGAACAGCGCTTCGAGCACCGCCTGGGTGACGCTCTCGCTCTCTTCCGGCACCGGCACATACGTGCCGAGGGTGCGATGGATCGTGCGCGCTTTGTTGAGCAGCACATCGAGCACCGCGCCGTCCACCGGATTGTCGCGCCCGAAAAAACGGATGACCTTGACACGCGGCGCCGGTTGCCCGTAGCGATCCACGCGCCCTTCGCGCTGCTCCAGGCGATTTGGGTTCCAGGGCAGATCGTAATGCACCACGGCGGTGAACAGCGACTGGAGGTTGACTCCTTCGGAGAGACAATCGGTTGCCACTAGCACCCGCGGACGGTCGGCATCCAGTTCCGCAATCCGCGCCTGCCGCTCATCGTCCCCCATCCGCCCGGTCACACACGCAACCTGCACATTGTCGGGCAGATCGCGCTGCAACTGATCGGCGACATACTCTGCAGTGGCGACGTAGCGACACCAGAGGATCGGGTGGAAGCCTTCATCGATCAGGTGGCGTGTCAACTCGACAGCGCGGCGCAGTTTGGCGTCGTGCTCCGGTCCGTAGAGGTCGCGCGCCAGCCGCGCCAGGTCGCGCAACCGTCGCCGGTCGGCGTCCGGCAACGTTTCGACCGTCGCTTCCAGCGGCGGCGTCGGCGACTCGTCCGTTGCGCGTTCTTCGATCACTTCAAACACAAACGGACGGAAATCCGCCTCGTCATCGCTATCAAACACCAGCGCGCCACGGCTAGCGAGGGTCGCAACCGCTGCCGCCGGACTCGACATCACGCAGCGCAGGAGCGAGAGCGCGCCCCAGGATCGCACCCGACGGCGGCGCGCGTCGAGGTGCTCACCGGTCTGCACGATCTCGAAACAAAACTGATAGGTGCGCTCGAAGAGACGACGGTAGCCATCGGACAATTCGTAGGTCTCGTCCTGCGGTTCGCGCCGCGGGAAACAGGCGATCGCTTCCCACCCCTGCTCGATGTCGCGGCGGGTGCGCTGCACGAAGTGGCGCGCCAGTTCGCTGCGCTGCGCATCACTCAGCGCATCGAGACGCCAGTCGGCGAACTCAGGACGCACCAGCCCCAGGAGTGATCGGAATGCCTCCTCGATGCCGGAGTGCGGCGTGGCGGTGAGCAGGATGAGGTGGCGTCGCGGCTTCCTGGCGACATCCTGCACCAGCGCGTGGCGCTCCTGCTGACCGCGCCCCTGCGCCGCTGCCGCGCCGTGCGCCTCGTCAACGATCACCAGATCGGGGCAAAACTGAAGAAACTGGTGGCGGTTACGCTCGGTTTTGACAAAATCGATGCTGATCACCTGCACCGGGAACGATTCATAGATCGTTGCACCGGGAGGAACCTGGCGCTCTAGCTGGCTGACCGTGCCGGAGCGGACGATCACCGCGTCCAGATTGAACTTCTCCGCCAGTTCTTTCGACCACTGCTCACACAGCGCGGGCGGACAGAGGACGCAGAAACGACTGATCTCGCCGCGGTCGAGCAGTTCACGGGCGACCAGAAGCGCCTCGATGGTCTTCCCCACACCAACGTCATCGGCGATAAACAATCGCACTGGGTCGAGGCGCAGCGCCATCAGGAGCGGCACAAACTGATAGGTGCGCGGACGGATCGAGATGCGTCCAAGCGAACGAAACGGCGTGGCACCTTCACGCAGCGACAGGCGGGCAGCCTGCCAGAGCAGATGCGCGCTGGCAGCGTCAGCAACGTGGTCGGCGTCCGGCGGGGGAAACGCAGCTGGCGTGATACGTTCCGAAGGCAGCGTATAGCCGATCAGGTCGATCAGGCGACGGTAGAGAGTCAGGGTCTCATCATCGCTGCCGGTGAGCGGACGCAGTGTCACGTGATCGGGGGATGCCGAGGGGAGCAGCGCCCACAACCGCTGACGGAACTGCACGATTGAGCCGGGATTGGTCATATGCGCATCAATCTCATACAAATGCGTCAGACGTGTGGCTATGATACCATGATCGACGCGGAATGTTCAACCGTCGAAGAGATGACTGGTTTTCGGCATTCCCGTGCGCTTTTGCCCCCTCATCTCCCCAACCCACTTCTCCCACTAGGGAAGAAGGGGGAGTCTGGGCGTTCTGATACCTGAAACAGGCGATGGCACTGGGTGCGCGGGCATCCCGCCCGCAGTGCACGCCGGGACGCGGGCGTCCCGCTCACATGACCGTATGAGACGTACAATTCCGGCGGTCGACTGTCTTGCACTTCGCTGTTATATGCCAATGTGAGCATTTGCCATTGCCTCCTGGAGAATTCGTGTCCCTCTTCAAAGAGTTTACAAACTCTATTAAGGTTCGTTCCAATAATTCATTCGCTTTTTGATGTAGAAGTTGTGCAATCGACGGCGCGTTTACGTCACTTCATCGCGGAATTCTGAACAAATTGATCGAAAAACGTGATATGATAGCGCCCGAAACTGTCGATTTCACACTCAAT
>JAGHYV010000105.1 GCA_017743475.1 Roseiflexus sp.
GAGGAAATGTAAACACGTACTACACCGGCATATTCCCATGGCGTCGCGGCGGCGGCGCGAGTGGCCTCGCTCAGCCGCTCCCAGCGGTCGGGGTCGGGACGCCCGAGGTGCGCGGCGAACAGATGCGCCAGATGCGCCGGGTCGGGTCGACCGTTGCGGGTGAGCAGCTTAGCCAGCAGCGGCACGACATCCCGGATGTTGAAGAAGGTCTCGTCGAAGAGCGCGGCTGTCCACTCCGGGTACCGGCGGGCAAAAGCGGCATAGGTCTGTCCCAGTGCCGTCTGGAAGGCGCGGCGCGTCGGGTCGAGACCAAGGGCGGCGCGAGTGCGCTCAGCCGGACTGCTTTCCTGGAGCAGAGAACCGAAGACGGCTTTGGCGATAGCGGCGAAGAGCGGTTCCGGTGTCATATTGTCTGTGGTAGAAGTGCTCTCTTTGCCGCGTCGTAGGCGCAATCGCGGGACCCGATGTCTGGATTGATTGTACCAGAAACAGGTGGTGATCGGGAGGTCTGCACTTCTTGCAGGGAGAGGTGTTTGGAGAAGCCCCGGCGTTTCGTCTCTTGTTTGGGATGTTCAGATGCCTGCACTCTCCATCCTCCCTTTGAAAGGGGAGATAAGCGTCCAAAACTGTCAACCCTTTCGCGGAAGCGGGCGCCGGGCAACCAGCCTGGTCTAACCATCTTCCGGAAGACTAGAGTTCGCGCAAGGAGGAGAGGATGCCACGATCCGCTGCAGAATGAGTTCAGCGCACTGCGATCAAGGTCTGCCTGCCTTCCTTGCCGCCGCGCTACCGGTACGCTCTAGCGTGCGGCACGCTAGGGGCAGCGCCTGGCAGGTCTGGTCAACCCCCGACAGGCGCTGATCCGTCGATCTCCTCGCGCGGTTGGTGACGACCTGCTGCGCTGGGTTGGCGGCGCGGTGAACCAGCGAACTACTAATCGTAGGGAGCGCTGCATTGGCGCGGTGCGACACGATGATCCTGCTGCTTGCCAGCGTGCGGTAGTGCAGGAGACCATCCTGATCTCCCGAGTCACGGTTCCTGCCAACTCGCCGAGCACGTGGATGCCCCACAGGGAGCGGATGCTGTGCTGGAGCGCAAGCGTGATCCCGCGATCAGGACGCGCTCGTCCGCACCGATGACGGGCTAGTCCGCCAGCTGGTGCTGCGACTGGTCGCCGGACAGGGGCATGAATGGGCATGGCGACGCGTTTAGGCACGCGGACTAACGGATCGCTGGCACGCTGGCGACCGTCTGGGTCGCGGGCGATAATGAACCGTGGGAGCTGCTGACCGATCTGCTGTCAGCGTAGAGCGATGCAGCATGGGATGCGGCAGGCTTCCAGCGCTGACGGGCTGGGAGGGGCGACGCAGTCAGGTGACGGATCGCAATGCGGCAGCCTGGCACTATCTGGGAGTGGTGATAGTCACAGTGTGGACGGCGGCAGGCGGATTAAAGATGCGGCACTACATGGGACCCCGCCCGGTCAGTGTGGCGGGCATTGCCGACTATAGGTGCGCCGCAGCACTGTTGCCGAAGTAGCTCAGTGCAGCGGGTGATTAGCCTGCTTCGGCAGGGCAGGTACCAGCTGCACCGGTTGCTCACCAGGGCTGCAGTTGGATCCATCTGGGACTGCGCCCGTAGCCTGTGCCCGAACATAGGCGACAGAGGAATCGTGCCTATCGATAACCTGTTCCAATACCCGAAATCGCCCTAATCCCCCTCTCTTTCGGAAAATATAAACCGGTATTTACCTCATCTTCGTTGATCCACCAATGCACGCGCTTTTGTAGGTCACATCAGCGGCGTCTTGCGCTGTACAAGCTGGATCGCAATCTGCCACGGATCACGCAGAAACGTGAGCCGATCTCCAGCAGGCGTTACATCAATAGGTGCAACGTGTGTCGCACCTGCAGCGACTAGCCGCGCAACATCGGCCTCCATATCGCCGGTGCTGAACGCCAGGTGCAGCGCCAGCGGCGAGAAGGCAGCGTAGTCAGGTACAGGCGCGGCAGGATTATGATAGATCTCGATCACGCTCATGCGCGCCGAGTCTGCCAGGAAATAGGCTGCGTTGGGGATCGGAATATGACGCACGATCTGCATCCCCAGATGAGACGTATACCAGCGCGCTATGGCGTCTGGATCGGCAACATTCAAAGCAATGTGTTCGAGTCGCATCGTCACTCCTTTCATATCATAGCACAGCCAGATTGTCACAAGTATACGCCAGACACTGCAATAATGACAATTTTTATCCAATACCTAACCTCTTTTGACAAATTTGATGATTGATTCGCGCTGTTTTGTGTGTTAGGATAGTACAACCAGCATTCATCAGCACCAACATGTTCTGACCTGCTGGCATCGCCCGGGATGGGGAGTACTGGCGCACGCCATACTCCAGATGGAGTTTTGCTTTCTATTAAGGATACGTCCGAAGGTGCACGCTGTCCGTCTGCCGCTTGCAATTGCCCTGGGTAGTGCGGCGCTGCTAATTGTGGCGTTTGTTGGCGGAATACAACGGTTGACGCCTGGCTCCGCGACGCCAGCATCTGCCAGTTCGCCGCATGAAATAGTTGAACTGGGTCGCTGGCTCTTTTATGACCGGCGCCTGTCGGCAAACGAACGCATCGCCTGCGCCACCTGTCATCGCCAGGAACTGGGGTTTAGCGACGGGCGTGTCGTTTCGATCGGCGCTACTGGCGCACTGCTGCGCCGAAATACGCTGGGATTGTTGAATAGCGGTGAATTGACAGCGCTCACCTGGGCGAATCCACAGGTTCGCACCCTGGAACACCAGATAGCGCGCGCGCTCTTCGCTGCCGATCCGCCCGAAATGGGAGTGGCAGGCAATGAGAAACGTGTGATCGACAGGCTTCGCGCAGATCCGGATTATCGCCAGCGATTCGCTGCTGCGTTCCCCACAGATGACGATCCATTCACCTGGGATCGTGTTATCGAAGCGCTGGCAGCCTTTACCCGTTCGCTGCAAGGGCGGAACACCCCGTATGACCGGTATGTGTACCATGGGGAGACCACAGCCCTTACCGAAAGCGCTCGACGCGGCATGGCGCTCTTCTTTTCGCCAGGGCTGGCATGTGGTCACTGCCACGTCGATCTGGTTCCACCCAACCGCGCTGCGCCACCGCGCTGGTCCGACCTGGCGTATGTGGCGACGGGCGCCGGGCGTAGCGCCGATCGCGGGCTGGCAGAGCATACCGGCGCTGCAACCGACGCATACCGGTTCCGCGTGCCGCCGCTGCGCAACGTGGCAGTAACGGCGCCCTACATGCACGACGGCAGCCTGCCAACCCTCGATGCGGTCATCCGCTTCTACGAATCGGGGGGACGATTGGGCGCGGGTTCTGAGCCGGAGCGCCGCGCTGCGCGCCACCCGCTCGTTGCCGGTTTTGTGCTGAGCGACGCTGAACGCCGCGACCTGATCGCATTCCTCGAATCGCTGACTGACGCCGATGCATTGCAATCGCTGGCATTTGCCAATCCGTTCAACGGACCCCGTCTGTCCATCGCAGATCCAGGCAGGTAACCATGTTCAAAAGGAACACGCCCATGAAACTCTTTCTCACCATCAAACAGTACTCGCTGGCATTGACCGTCGGAGCGCTCATCACGGCGCTGGTTATCGCAACGCTTCCCTTGCCCGCAAGCGTTCAGGCGGCTGGCGTCATCAGTGGCATCGTCTTCCGCGATTTCGACGGCGATGGCGTGCGTGACGCAAATGAACCTGGAGTCGGTGGCATCACGGTCACCGCCTATGACCCATCCGGCGCAAGTGCAGGCGTGACCGTCAGTTTCGCCACGCTGTGTATCGGTCCCGGGAATCCGATCCCGGAATGTACGGCGCTGAATACGCCTGCGATGGGGAGTTACACGCTCAATGCTGGCGGCACAGGACCGTACCGCATCGAGTTCAGCGGATGGCCCGCGTCTCTGCGTCCGGCAGCGCAGGGCGCCGGCAACAACACGAGCGTGCAATTCGTGCCGGACGGCAACTCGTCGAATATCGACTTCGCGCTCCACAATCCGGCAGAGTACTGCCAGGAAAATCCGCGCGTTTCGGTGACATGTCTTCAACCTGGCGCTGCTGTCGGCAACACGAATACGACAATCTATACCTTCAACTATACCGATAGCGGCACGATGCCCCTGCCGCAAACACAGACGACCGCCAGTCAGACAGGGGCTATCTGGGGGCTGGCGTACCAGCGTTCAACGAACTCGCTCTTTGCTGCCGCCTATATCAAGCGAGCATCAGCGTTGGGTCCCGGCAGCGGAGCGCCGACATCCGATGGCACGGGAACGATCTACCGCGTCACCGTGAACGGCGTGCCTGATAGCGCTCCATTCATCGACCTTGATGATATCTTCGGCGCGGCAACCACGGGCGCGAACCCGCATACCGATCTTGACCCGTTCAATGGCAATGGCGACTTCGACAGCGGCGCCTATGCGGCGGTTGGAAGGGTAAGCCTCGGCGATCTCGATATTGCCGAAGATGACAATACGCTCTGGGTCGTCAATCTTGCCAACCGGTCGTTGTACTCGATTGCCATCGACACGCGAACGGCGGTCGCACGCGGCGCTGTTCCTGATCCGGGCTGCGCTCGCGGCGTCGGGCGCCCATTTGGTCTGGGCATCCGGGATGGACTGGTGTATGTCGGCGGCGTCTGCACTGCTGAAAATGGCGGCACGGCAGCCGATCTTCTGGCGTATGTGTACACCTACAACCCGGCCACCAGCGCGTTCAGCGCTGCGCCTGTCCTGCAGTTTCCCTTGAATTATCCTCGCGGGTGCGCCGATATCTACCTGCCTGGCTATCCTTCCCCGCCCTTCCCGGAAACCGGTTGTCTGCCTGCGGAATGGCAACCCTGGCAGAATATCCTGCCAGCTGGACCGTATGACGAAGGCTTTGGCGCATTTCCTCAACCAATGCTGACCGACATTGCCTTCGATGGCAACGACATGATCCTGGCTTTCCGCGATCGCTTCGCCGACCAGATCGGCAGCGATGATCCGGGTCCGGCAGAAGCGCCACCTGGCGGGTCTAATCTTAATGCCATTCCCGCGGGCGACCTCCTGCGCGCCAGTCCTAATGGCGTCGGCGGGTGGGTGATCGAAAATAATTCGCAATCGGTTCCGCCAGGTCTCTTTGGACCCACGGCTGGCGCCGGTAATGAGCAGGGTCCTGGCGGCGGCGAGTTCTATGTCAGTGATCAACTGCCCGGGGTCCATGACGAACAGGTGCTTGGCGGCATTGCCCAGGGGGCGCGCTTTGGCGAAGTGATTGCTGTCGCGTTCGACCCAACCACAAGCGATAACCTGTTCTCCTCCGGCGCTATCCAGATGAGCAACACAACGGGTGAGCGCGTCCGGGGATATCAGGTGACCCCGCCTGGCGCAGGCTTTGGCAAGGCGAACGGTCTGGGCGATCTCGAATTGCTCTGCGATCAGGCGCCCGTCGAAATTGGCAACCGTGTCTGGCTCGACAGAAACCGGAACGGCGTGCAGGACCCGGACGAACCGCCGATCCCTGGGGTCACGGTTGAACTGTGGCGCAACGGTGTGCGTATTGGCGTTGCAGTGACCGATGCCGAAGGGACGTACTACTTCCGCAGCGGCAGAGACCCGGTGGACGCGAACCTCGAAGATAACATCATCCACGATGGCGGCATCGGCATCCGCCCCCGCACCGGAACACCGGGGGGCGCGTCGGAGTATGAGGTTCGCATTCCCAACATCACCGGTCCGAACCGCCAACCGGCGCTGACCAACCTGACCCTGACCGTCAACGACAATGATAGCAGTCCCAATGGCGATAGCCGCGACTCGGATGGCGAGACGGTTGGCAACAACGCGGTCTTCGTTATACCCTACAACAACCACGCCGCAGCCGGGACGAACAATCACACCTACGACTTTGGCTTCTTCGAGGGTGTTCCAACCGCGATTGCGCTCATGTCCTTCACTGCCGGTTGGGAAGGCAATGCGGTGATGATCCGCTGGGTCACGGCAATGGAACTCGATACAGCTGGATTCCGCCTGCTGCGCAGCGCTACGGGGCGGATCGACGATGCGATCATTGTCACGCCGACACTCATTCGCGCACGCGGCGGACCTGGCAGCGGCGCAATGTATGAGTGGCGCGACGCGACAGCACAACCGGGCGCTGCGTATACGTATTGGCTAGAGGAGGTCGAAACCACCGGGCGCGTCAACCGGTACGGACCGGCCACGGCGCGGGTGCAGGTGGAGTCGTCGTTGCATCGGGTCGTGATCCCGCTGGTTATCCGGTAAACCTCTGCGATAGAGTCGCAGATGATCCCTGTTGAGGCATACCGACAGGCGCTGTGGTCGCCGCGCGCAGCAAGGTTGGCTCGAAGCGCCTGTCAGGCAGGAGATGACTCATCTGTACGCGCAAAACGAACCGGCCTTTTCGTCACAACTCCAATTGGCCAACTGCTCTGCATAGCATTCTAGCAATCGTTGGAGAGCGGCGATTTTTTTCGCTGCTCGTTTATCTTCAAGGCGCAAGAGCACAGTGCCCTTATGCAGACGTCGCTCTCGGTAAACCTTCTCACCAAAGTCTTTGTCATTCGTGATCACGATCCAAATCCTTGGCAAACGCTTTCGCAATGACTTCATCGCCTTCCATGCCACGCGCTTCTTCGTACACGGAGAAAACTTCATGCTTTTGCCCACGCAGCCAACGTGTTACCACTGGACCCATACACTCATACACGAGAAAACGCATTTACGCAGGCTCCTCCAACAACGGCAGAAACACGGTGTTCGCCAGAGACGTTGAGGCAAACAGCAGGCACGCTTGAATATCTTCAGGCGTCAGATCCTGGTATTCTTCAAGAATCTCTGCAACTGTCGCGCCATGAGCCAGCAAACGAAGAACATGTTCCACGGTCAAACGTGTTCCCTTGATAACCGGCTTACCAACCATAACTTTGGGATTGAGCGTAATACGCTCAAGAAGTTGTTGTTCCGTCGTCCTTTCGTCTCCTATGCGTATCATCAACAGCGAAGCACAGAACGAATGAACGCGAAAGCCGCTCAATTCGCATGTCCGTCACCGCGCGCACCAGCGTGCACTGCCTGCCCGTGAGGCGATAAGCATGTTCTTCTGCGTTCCCACAGGTTGCCGTAGCCAGCACTACCTGCCGACGCACGCTAGGCAGAGCCAGCCTCGCAAAGAATCGTCGTAATGAGACATTCCGTTCTTCTCCGGCAAGATTTCCTGGTATGATAACAAAGATATTTCGTTCAGAGCGGAAAGCTCACTCTATAAGATTTTTGCGGTAGACTTACACATACCAAACCAGCATTGCCCCACCTGCCTCACTACTCGTCGAATGGAGAAGAAAGCGATGTTCAGCGAAAACACGCCAATTCTGGGCAGACCTACTGCCAGTGTCGCCCAAATCGCTGCTTTCATCCTGGCACGACCGCGTGGCGAATACACCACCCGCGATATTGAAGCAGTCATCGTGCCGGTCTACTGGCAACTCTGCGCAGAAATCGGGATCGATCCGACGCTGGCGGTGGCGCAGATGATCCACGAAACCGGCAACCTGACCAGTTTCTGGGCGGCGCGTCCGCAGCGCAACCCGGCAGGGATTGGCGTTACCGGTCAAAAGCAGACGACCCCGCCGCCAGATACGAACGGTTGGGCGTTCAATTCACAACGGCAACAGTGGGAAGCAGGCGTCAGTTTCGCTACCTGGGAACATGACGCAATACCGGCGCATGTCGGGCGGCTACTGGCGTATGCGCTGCCCATCGGCGCCGAGAACCCGGTGCAACGCGCCGCCATCGAACGCGCGTTGCGCTACCGGGCGCTGCCAGCGCGCATGCGCGGCTCGGCGCCGACCCTCAAACAACTCGGCAGGGTGCATAACCCCACCGGACAGGGGTGGGCAAGTCCAGGCATCGATTATGGGGCAAAGATTGCAGCAATCGCCACCCGCATCGTCACGGGCAGGTAGCTATGGCGCGCGTACTCCCAGCACGACAGTCACATTTGGGTCAACCCATTCGCCTGGCGCGGGGAGCGTGCTAACCACGGCATAGGGCGCATACTCATCATACACATCGGGTATGCGGTCGCGCGTCTGGTAGTCGACGTAGACATTGAAAATGCCGAGCGCTGCCAGTTGCTCTTTTGCCTGATTTTCGCCAAATCGCCGCAGATCCGGCATCCGCACTGCTCCGGATGTTGGCGGTGTGGAAGGGATCAGCATATCTGCCGTGCAGACAGGAATGGCTGAGGCGACAATTGGTGCGATGGTTCGGTCGCCGAGGGTGCTGCTCATGCCTTCCCAGGTATAGACAATCTGTTCGTTTGGGTCGGGCGGCGGCACATTCCATGTCAGGATCGTCGTCACCTGATCCGGCGCAATATTCTGCCCTTTCCCGGGCGTGCAGTACCACCGACCGGCAACTGCAGTGTCGGTGATCAGAGCAGTTGTCTCAATCGGACGGTCGCTCAAGCGCACCACCGGAACCTCGGTAAGAATGTTCTGGCAGAGTTGAGTCGTATCAGAGACAGGGATCGCGTTCGACGCGAGCATGTCCGGTGCAAACAATTCTTCGCGGTAGGCATTGTACGGTCCCGGCAACGGACAGATTGGTCTGCGCACCAGCCACGAGGGTTTCGTAAAGTCGATCGGCAGCCGTCCATCGGGATACGGCTCGGCAAGCAACCGCTGAAACCTTGGATTGGCAAACAACTCCTCCATAATGTTATGCCAGATTACCCCGCCTCCGGTCAGGCTTTCGACTTTTTTCGTCGGTTCATTGTTGTTGTTGCCGGTCCACACGCCAACGGTCACATACGGCGTGTATCCCACCGCCCAGGCGTCGCGCCAGTCGTTTGACGTTCCGGTCTTGACCGCAGCCGGACGTGAGAGTTTCAGTTTGCTGTTCAACCCCCAGACCGGCGCGCGCGCTGCGTCGTCGCTCAGCATATCGGTGATAATTGCTACATGATCCGGATTGAGTGTCTGCGGGCGGATTGTCGGGCGAAACTCCTGGAGCGTCCGACCGTTCGCATCGATGACTTTGAGAATGGCGACTGGCGGATAGTACCGCCCACCACTTGCCAGGGTGTTGTAGGCAGCGGTCAATTCCAGCGGCGTCACTTCACCGCCGCCCAGGGTCAGCGCCAATCCGTAGAAACCGCTGCCGCGACGCAGGGTGGTGATACCAGCTCGGCGCAACAATCCAATCGTCTGGTCAATGCCAGCAAACTTCAGCGCTTTGACCGCTGGCATATTCAGCGAGTTGGCGAGCGCCGCGCGCATGCGCACCGGTCCGTTCCAGCGACCATTGTAGTTCTGCGGCTCGTACCACTCATTTGTCCCAGCCAGCAAAGGAAACTTTGTCGGCACATCCCAGATGATGGTATCTGGCGTCATGCCACGTTCCATTGCTGCCAGGTAGGTAAACGGCTTCAGTGCTGATCCCGGCTGGCGCTCGCGTACTGCAACGTTCACCTGACCATCGAGCACATTCCCGGTTTCACCTGGCGTTTTCGTCGGGATCGTCCTGTTGTAGTCGATGCTGCCGACCATTGCCAGAATCTGGCCTGTATTCGGTTGAAGAATGACGACCGCCGCGTTGTGGATATTGCGCGCTTCGAGTTCCTTGATGCGTTCGGCGGCCTTCTCCTGAGCCATGCGTTGCAGATCCAGGTCAATCGTTGTGTAGATCGACAGACCCATATTGGCAAACTGTGGTCCGTACTCCTCTTCCAGCAGACGACGAACGTAGAAAACGAAGTGCGGAGCGTTGAGTGGCACTTCCTGGCTGGCGAATCGTAGATCGACAGCCGCAGCACGACGCGCCACCTGGTCGGTGATCATCCCTTCGTCTACCATCTGCCGCAGCACAGCAACCTGCCGCCACTTGGGCGGCGGCGTTCCGGTCGGCAACCGATACGCCGGACTCAACCAGCCATCCTCCAGGCGCACTCCCTTGAGTATGCCGCCATCGAGATAGTTGAACGGATCGTAGACGCCGGGCAACTGCGGCAACCCTGCCAGCAATGCCGCCTGTGGCAGATTCAAATCTTTTGCTGAAATGCCGAAATAGACATTGGCGGCAGCTTCGACGCCATACGCCAGATTGCCGTAGTAGATCTCGTTCAGGTACAACTCGAGGATATCGTTCTTCGAATACTGCTCCGAAAGTTCCTGCGCTAGAATAATCTCAATCAGTTTCCGTTGATACCTGTTCTCGTACCGTCGCTCTTCATCACTGAGCACGACATTTTTGATCAGTTGCTGCGTAATCGTTGAAGCGCCACCTGTCTCTTCACCGGCTTGCAGACTGGAGAACAGCGTGCGTGCAATGCCCAGATAATCCACGCCGCGATTCTCGAAAAAGGTGCGATCTTCGATGGCAATCGTCGCGCTGATCAAGTAGGTTGAGATCTGATCAAGCGGAACGCGGGTGCGCTTCCCGGCACCGAAGAATTCGTAGAGGAGTTGGCCATGACGGTCGTACAACCGCGTCGTCTCGAAACTTTCACGGTTTTCAATAGCTGCCAGTCGCGGCTTGAGCGACGCTGCCAGATCGCTGTAGGCGCTGTATGCTGTTCCAGCGACACCCAGCGCCACCACACCTGCCAGCGCCAGGAATGCCAGCGTAAGGCGCGCCAGCATCCCGCCAAAACGCATCTCCGTTTCGACTGCGCGCCCGCGCCGCAGCATGCCCGGCGTCAGCGGCGCGCGTCCCGGCAGTCGCCTGCCTGCCGGTAAACGACTGCGCCGATTGCGTCGAATGTTGTCCATACCCCGATTGTACCACATTGCGCCCACCGGCTCAGATGCTATAATCGCGCCTATGCAAACAATCGCTCCTGCGGTGCTGGATCAACAACGCAGCCAGAACACGGTCTTCACCAGAGGATCGCTGGTCGCCGCGATTGCAACGCTGGCGATCATGATCCTGATCCATACAGTTCCCATGCGTGTTGCATACGATGTCGGGAGTCAACCGGCGCCGATCTCGCGTCTCTTCGACGCCGAACGGAGCGCGTCGATGTCGTATGCCTACTCGCAGGGGGAGTCACTGATCCTTGAACCCATGATCGGTGTTGGTACATATGAGGTTCGTGTGCGTATGGGCGGTCCAGGGGGCCGCGACCCGCTTCCCATGACGATCACAGTTGGCGGGGAAGAGATCGCGATTGGCGAAGTCGGTGCGATGCGTGTCTATCGCTTCCTCGCGCCTGCTGATGCGCGCGGAGCGCTGGCGGTGATCGTGAGGAGCGCGACGATACAACCGCCTGGGGATACCCGGCGGTTGGGAGTACTGTTTGATTATCTGGAAATTCGCTCGCTCGGATGGACGTTGCCCTCCATGCTGACGCTGGTCGTGTCGGTCGTTGCGTTCGGCAGCGGCTGGATGACGATTGCCCTGCTCAGCGATAGAAAAGCCTGGAGTGTCGCACTTCTGGCGCCTGTATCCATTATGACTGGCGGCATTGCCTGGTTGTTGCGCAGTCAGAACGAATCGCTGGAACTCTGGCTTCTCGCAGGAATGACAATGACGGCATTTGGCGCACTTGTAGTTCGTCCGCCATCCTGGCTGGTGCGCCGGACGCTGCTTGCAGCGGCGCTGCTGGTCGGGGTATGGCGTGTGGCGCTCTGGATCGTCGCATGGGCCGCCCTGCATACGAGCGAACGGCTGTTCCCGCTGGCGCGACATATCGTCAGCTCAACCGATGGCAGGGTTCAAGCGCCTGTAACCTTCATACAGGTCGTCAGCACTGCCTGGTCGCACTGGGACTCGCGGCTGTACCTGAGCATTGTTACGCCTGGGTATCAGCATCCGCCTGAAGAGCACGCAAATATGGCATTTCTGCCGTTCTATCCTCTCCTCATCCGTGCTCTTCTGCCATTAACCGGAGGAGATGCCGTTCTTGCGGGGATGATCGTTGTGCACTGCGCGCTGATCGCTGCCGTTCTGCTGTTTGCCGACGTGGTTGCACGCGATTTTGGAGCGCAGGTCGCCTATCGTGCAGTTGCAACGCTGTTGTGTTTTCCAACGTCTTTCTTTCTGGGAGCGGTGTACGCCGAGTCGGTGGCACTGGCATTGCTGGCGCTTGCATTATGGGGGTTGCGTCGCCAGCGCTGGATGCTGGCGGGTATCGCCGGTTTCTTCCTGAGTCTGACCCGTCTGCCAGGCGTACTGATCGCGCCAGTTCTGGCGCTGGCGGTGCTGGAGCACGCCGGGTGGCAACTGCTGCCACTAACACGGGCGTATCTGGCGCCACTGCTTCCGGCGCTGGGGATCGGTTTGTTCATGGCATATCAGTGGCAACAGTTCGGATCACCTCTGATTTTCCTGCAAACTCAACGCGACATCTGGGATCAGCAATTGAGTCCGCCGTGGGTACAATTGTTCATGATGATCGACACGATTGCAACCGGCTCGACCCACTGGAGCGGTCACTGGCCCACACGCGCCTTTCAACTCGCGGTCTGGCTGTCGTTCGCCGGACTCGCCGCAGTCGCGCTGCGCCGTCTGCCGCTGGCGTACAGTCTGACGACGGTGATGATGCTCTTGCCCGCCTATCTGACGAACGTATCGCATTCACTCCCGCGCTATGTGCTGCTGGCGCTCCCGGCGTTTCTGATGATGGCGCTGCTCATCGAACGGCGCCCGGCGCTGCTGGCGACGATCCCAGCGGCGCTCGCCCTGCTAGGGTGGACGACGGCGCTCTTTGTCAATGGCTTTTTTGTTGGCTGACAGGATACCTGGATTGCCAGTTTATGGTCGTACAGACGAGCGCAATGTGGCCCCTTCAGTTCAACCCCGCGAGCGGCTTAAGAGGAGGGGGCGAGGTCAGGTCGTGCATCCCTGCTGGCAGCAGCTGAAGGCGCACCGGTATGCCATCCGGTCGACAGACCGAAATCCAGGCGGTGTTCATCGCCTCCTCCTGGCTGCGACGTGTGGCGTCGCAACCGCGATTATGCCAGAGGTGTCGCCGGGCAATGACTGACAATCGAGGTGGAGTATAATCACGATCAAGCCATGTATGCGCTGTTCTGAAGAATGCCTATGGTTGTCTCCTGGTCATCGATCGCGCGCACCAGAGCCTTCGAACTTCTAGTGCCGCCGCTGCTCTGTGGCAGCCTGGTGATCATCATAACTATCATCATATATCGCGCGCCGTTTCGTGCTTTCTTTGACATTGGCAGCGGTCCTGCACCGATCTCTCGCCTTCACGACGCGGAACGCAACGAAGAAATAACATTTGCGTATTCGCAAGGTCGCTCAACTATCTGGCTGCCCGGAGTCGGTGGAGGGACATACAAAGTGTGCTTGAGGATGAGCGGACCTGGCGGAAGTTACCCGCTGCCGTCAACGCTCACGCTTGCTGGTCACGAGATCTCGATTGGCGCCATCGGCTCGATGCGCACCTATTGCGTACTTGCTCCCGCCGATGACCGTGGCACCCTGGGGATGCGCATCACCAGTCAGACCTATCAACCACCGAGAGATAGCCGTCGCCTGGGCGTTCTGTTTGATCAGTTGAGCGTTCGTTCGATAGCGCCAGCGTCGCCGCCGCTGATATTGATCACAGCGTTGACTATCGCTATCGGATTTTCGTGGATGGCGCTGGTATTGCTCGCCGGACGAATCACCCAATCCTTCGCAATGCTCAACATTATTGCCGCTGGTCTCCTGATTGCGGTCTGGCACTTTCGCGGGCAGAGTATGACGTTTGCGTTCAGTATGGCAGCGATCGCTGGACTTGCTGCATTCGGCGCCGTTATCGCTCGGCCGCCAACCTGGATCACTACGCACATACTGCGCGCGGCAGTTATGCTGTTCGTGCTATGGCGACTGGTCTTGTGGGTGGTCGGATGGGCTGCGCTCGAATCCAGTCAAAGTTTCTTCTCGGTCGCGCGGTTGATCGCTGGCTACGGTAATGTGACTGATGCAAGTCGCATAACACCCGAGTTCGTGTTGGGTTCCGCGTGGGTACAGTGGGACTCTAACTGGTATCTGAGCATCGTTGAACAAGGGTATCAGTATGAAGCTGCGAAACCATCGAACATTGCGTTCTTCCCATTCTACCCAATGCTCATTCGTGCATTTATGCCGATCACGTTCAACAATGCTGTACTGTCAGGTCTGATCATCGCAAATGTATCGTTGCTGGCAGGCATCATCTTGCTCACCGATCTGGTCGCGCGCGACTTCGGTGCGATGGTAGCCTACCGCACCGTGAGCGCATTGCTGCTCTTTCCAACGTCAGTCTATCTAGGGGCGCTCTATGCCGAGCCATTAGCGCTGGCATTGCTGGCGCTAACTCTCTGGGCTGTACGACGCGAGCACTGGTGGTTGGCGGGAATCGCTAGTCTCTTTTTGAGTGCGACACGTGTTCCTGGCGTCTTGATTGCACCGGTGCTCGCACTGGCGCTCATCAGT
>JAGHYV010000106.1 GCA_017743475.1 Roseiflexus sp.
AATGGAACCGGTCAGATCGGTCACGATCAGCGGTTGACCAATCGCCTCGAAAACGTTTGCATAAACACGCATGCGCTCATCAACCGGAAGGGTATGGGCACGAACAGTATCTGTGGAGGCGGAGACTTTTTGGACCTGGAACGGCATAGCATCTTTTTCCATGATACTACAAAATAATTCGCCTTGCCGCCGCTCAACGCGACGACATGGCGACTAGGGACAACAGGGGCTCAGCGATGTGTTGGGCTGCTCTATCGATGGTATCTTTGCCTGGAATGCAATTATTTCCAGACATTCCTCACCGCGGACCCATGCGCAACGCACCGTCCAGGCGGATCGTTGTGCCGTTCAGCATCGGATTCTCAATAACATGTTGCACCAGCGCCGCAAACTCGGCAGGTCTGCCCAAGCGCGAAGGGAAAGGAACCTGTTGCGTCAGTGCGGTAATCGCCGCCTCTGGCAACCCTGCCAGCATTGGGGTATCGAAGGTTCCGGGAGCAATGCTGACCACACGGATGCCGTACCGCGCCAGTTCACGCGCCAGCGGCAGCGTCATGCCAGCGACGCCTGCTTTCGAAGCGCTGTATGCCACCTGCCCGATCTGTCCCTCGAATGCTGCAATCGATGCAGTGCACACCACAACGCCCCGTTCACCGTCGTCGTTGGGTGTGTTGCTGGCCATCACCGCCGCAGCCAGACGCACTGCGTTGAACGTACCGGTCAGATTAACAGCAATGACGCGCGTGAAACGTTCAAGCGGCAGCGGTCCTTCTTTGCTCAGTGTACGCTCTGCCGTGGCGATCCCGGCGCAGCAGACCAGGATCCGCAGGTCGCCGACAGCTGCCGCCGCTTCGACTGCTGACCGCATCTGTTCAGCATCAGCAACATCGGCGGCAACGAACTGCGCCTGTGCCCCAAGTTCCTCCGCCAGCGCCGCACCTGCTTCGTGGTTCACGTCCACAATCGTTACGCGCGCGCCAAGGGCAACGAGATGACGCGCCACCCCTGCGCCCAACCCTGATGCGCCGCCAGTTACCAGCGCGCTGCTTCCTGCGATGTGCATAGGACAGTTCCTTCATATTTCCATACACGACTTCACTGCAAAAACGCACCGCTAAGACGCCGAGAGCTCAGAGAACCCTAAAAACGAACCATGATGAGTGCATAGCGAAGGATGCGTGTGCGTGACGCGCGGAGAGTCTTCCTCTGCGAGCGCTGCGCCACTGCGGTGACATACCTTTTCGCTTAGTATACCGCGTTGCTGTGACTGTCCACAAAAGCGTCAAGACAATCGCCAAATCCGCCTTCGCCGATCCTGTTATAATACTCACGTTCCCCATGCGGAAACAAAAGCAGGAAAGTTGCATGAACCGCTAATGTGCGCAGCGCCTCGCGACGAAAGGGAAGAAAGTACCGACGTGCTAAGGGACATGGCGCGCAATAGTCTAGCAGGAGGAATTCCTATGACCTATGAGAACATCCTGGTGTCTGTTGAGGGTCCCCTAACGATGATCACGATCAACCGCGAGCGCGTGCGCAACGCGCTTAACCAGGCGACGATCGCCGAGATTGACGCTGCGCTCCGCGCATTTGACAAAGATGCTTCCCAGCGCGTTGCGATCATTACCGGCGCTGGCGACTGCGCTTTTGCTGCCGGTGCTGATATTACCGAGATTCAAGCCTTCACTAGCGCCGAAGCAGCGCGACGATTCAGCGAAGCTGCGCACCATCTCGGTTTGCTCATGCGGCACATTGGGAAACCGATCATCGCGGCGATCAATGGGTTTGCGCTTGGCGGCGGGTTGGAACTTGCCATGAACTGCGACATCCGCATTGCCGCCGATACAGCAAAATTTGGCCAACCGGAGATCAACCTGGGGATCATTCCCGGATGGGGCGGCACTCAACGCTTGCCGCGCCTGGTCGGACCGGCAGCTGCGCGCCTGATCTGCATGACCGGGGATATGATCACCGCCGAGGAAGCCTTGCGTCTGGGTCTGGTGGAGCGGGTCGTACCAGCAGCGATGTTGATGGAAGAGACACGCGCACTGGCGATGAAGATTGCGTCAAAGGCGCCGCTGGCGATTGCGGCTATCAAACATGCGATCAACCGTGGTCTGGATATGCCGCTGTCGGAAGGGTGCATGTACGAAGCGGCGCTGTTTGGCGCTATTGCAGTAACCGACGATGCGAAAGAGGGAACGACGGCGTTTCTTGAGAAACGCCAGGCAACGTGGCGTGGACGATAACGGGCAGCAGTTGAGCAGTGAGGAGAGGAGTGCATGAGCGCCGAGATCGCCCGCAGCGCCGGTGCCGCTGCTATCGATGATCGTCGGGAACAGACTGGCTGGTATTTCTACGATTGGGCAAACTCCGCCTTTTCGACCACCGTCGTCACCGTTTTCCTCGGCCCGTATCTGACTGCAGTAACGCGCCGCGCTGCTGATGCAGATGGGTTTGTCTACCCGCTGGGCATTCCCGTTGCTGCCGGGGCATTCTTCCCGTATATGGTTTCACTCTCGGTCTTATTGCAGGTGCTCTTTTTGCCAATCCTTGGCGCAATTGCTGATTACACGCACCTGAAAAAGCATCTGCTGGGGGTATTCGCTTACGCTGGCGCTATTGCGACAATGCTGCTCTATTTTCTCGATGGCGGAAATTATCTGTTTGGCGGCATACTGTTCCTGATCGCCAATCTGAGTTTTGGCGCGTCGATTGTGTTTTACAATGCCTTTCTGCCGGAGATTGCCAGTCCAGATCGGCGCGATGCGGTATCGTCCCAGGGATGGGCGCTCGGGTATCTCGGTGGCGGATTGCTGCTCGTTGCCAATTTGCTGCTGTTCCAGAACGCCGAAGCGTTCGGCGTTTCGTCCGAGCACGCGGTGCGTATCAGTATCACGTCCGCCGGTATGTGGTGGGCGATCTTTACCATCATTCCGCTGCTGACGCTACGCCGACGCGATCCGATCAAACGTATTCCGCCGGGGGAGCATTATGTGACCATCGGTTTCAAACAGTTGTGGGAGACGCTCAGAAAGGCGCGTAATTACCCGCAAACGCTGTTGTTTCTTGGCGCGTATCTGCTCTACAACGACGGCATCCAGACGGTTATTGCGCTTGCGTCGCAGTTTGGCGCCGAGGAGTTGAAACTGGAGCAGTCAACACTCATTTCCGCCATCCTGATGGTGCAGTTTGTTGCTTTTGTTGGCGCCCTCGCGTTCGGGCGCGTTGCTGAGTGGCTCGGTGCAACTCGCGCCATTCTGGTCAGCCTGGTGATCTGGACATCGGTCATCATTGCAGCATACGGCTGGGTGCAACCAGGCAACCCGACGCAGTTCTACCTTCTGGCAGCAGCGATTGCGATTGTTCTGGGCGGGAGTCAGGCGATCAGTCGCTCGCTCTTCTCCCAGATGATCCCGCTGGGTCAGGAATCGGAGTATTTCAGCCTGTACGAGGTCAGCGAACGAGGAACCAGCTGGCTCGGTCCGCTGGTGTTTGGTCTGGCATTGCAGTTTACTGGCAGTTACCGGGTGGCGATCCTGCTGCTAATGGTCTTCTTCATCGCTGGCATGGCGCTGCTACTACGGGTCGATGCGCGCCGCGCCATTCTGGAAGCAGGAAACGTGCCGCCCGCGAAGGTATGAGGTAATATGTCATGGAGCGTTTCTCAGTTCTCAGTTCTTAGTTCTCAGTTCCTGCTTCTTCAGGAGAAAAATCATGGATTTCACAGCCAACTACGATATGTTCCTGACTGAGGAACACCAGATGCTGCGCCGCACGGTGCGCGACTTTGCTGAAAAAGAAGTTGCGCCACACATCCGCGAATGGGACCGCAGCGGCGCGGTCATGGACGGACCGGAAACTCGCCCGCATATCTGGCAGGTGCTAAAACGTATGGGTGAGTTGGGACTGCTTGGCATCTGCCTGCCGACACGTCTCGGCGGCGCTGGTATGGACTATCTGGCGCTGGCGGTCGTGTGTGAAGAACTGGAGCGCGTCGATAGTTTCCTGCGCGTAGTGATGAGCGTTCACACTGCACTGAATTCGTTGACCCTGTTTCAATGGGGAACGGAAGAGCAGCAACAGAAATATCTGATCCCGCAGGCGAAAGGTGAGAAAATCGCTGCTTACTGCCTGACCGAACCCAACTGCGGCACTGATGCAGGCGCAATGCTTGCCACCGCGCGACGCGACGGCGACTATTACATCCTGAACGGTGAAAAAACTTGGATCAGCCTAGCCGACATTGCCGACAACTTTCTGGTCTTTGCTAAAACCGATCCGTCGAAAGGAAACCGTGGCATCTCGTGCTTCATTGTCGAACGTACTATGCCAGGCTTCAGCAGCCATCCGATTCACGGCAAACTCGGCGTGCGCGCTGGCAATACTGGATCCGTCATTCTGGAAGATGTGCGGGTGCCAGTTGCTAATCGGGTGGGTGAAGAGGGTGAGGGGTTCAAGATCGCAATGACCGCACTCGACAACGGTCGCTACACCGTCGCGGCTGGAGCAACCGGGCTGATCCAGGCGAGTCTGGAAGCCAGCATCCGCTACGCGAAGGAACGGTACACCTTCGGCGTTCCGCTTGCCGAGCACCAGCTAGTAAAGCGTATGATCAGCCATATGGTGCGCAAACTCGATACCAGTCGTCTGCTGGTCTATCGCGCCGGATGGATGAAGAATCAGGGACGTCGCAACACCCGTGAAACGACTCTTGCCAAATGGCACGCCACGGTCAGCAGTTTTGAGGCGGCTGACGATGCCATTCAGATTCACGGCGCCTATGGCTACAGCGATGAATACCCGGTTGAACGGTATCTTCGCAATGCGCGCGGCGCTATCATTTACGAAGGCACCCGCGAACTGCAAGAATTGCTTCAGGCAGATTTTGCGCTTGGCTTGCGCGAGAATCGACCGCTGCGCCGTGAGTTGCCAGCATACAACCCGGATGAATGGGCATGATCAACATCATGTTATAATGCAGCGTGTCACAATGAACGCCAATGAGCGTGGTTTTGGGAAGCAGCACTGATGGTCAGCCGTTTGGGCGGCTCACAGAGGGAGGCGCTATGCACATCGTTGTCTGTATGAAACAGGTTCCGCGCGACAACTCGGTCAAGATCAACGCCGATCTGACGATCAATGCCGATGGGATTGAGCAGATCATGAATCTCTTCGATGAATATGCCGTCGAAGAGGCGCTGCAATGGAACGAGAAACTGGGCGGCAAAGTCACTGTGCTCTCCATTGGTCCAGAAGACTGGAAGGAACAGATCCGTCGTGCACTTGCAATGGGCGCTACTGACTCGTTGCTGTTGAGCGACCCAGCATTTACCAAGCTGGACACATTGGGCGCGGCACGGGTAGCCGCCGCCGCTATCAAGAAACTTGGCGATGTCGATCTGGTGTTATGTGGGCGCAACTCCACCGATGATGAAACCGGCGCCTTCGCGCCAGCACTGGCGCGGCTGCTCGGCTGGGTGCAACTGACCTATGTCGGCAAGATCGCAACCCTGGAAAGCGGTAAAATCGTTGCCGAACGCCACCTTGAGGAAGTGGTTGAGACGGTCGAGGCCAGCCTTCCGGCAGTTGTAACCGTCGTTAAAGGGATCAATGAACCGCGTTACCCATCTCTGCTGCGCATTCGCAAAGTCGCCAAAGTCGAGATTCCCACCTGGTCAGCAGCGGATCTTGGTCTCAGCGCCGCCGATCTGACCCCAGCCCTGAACCTGGTGAACCGCGTTCCGCCACCACCGCGTCCGAAGGGAGAGATAATCGAGGGCGCGAGCGCCGCAGAGAAAGTTGCCAGACTGGTCGATAAGTTGATAGAAGCGCAGGTTATCTGACAGGAGCATGTCTATGGCAAACGAGATCTGGGTCTTCATTGAGCGAAGTGCGCACGGTGACGTCGCTGGGGTGTCGAAAGAACTGCTCGGCAAGGCGCGCGAACTGGCTGATGCAAATGGCATGAAGGTCGGCGCACTGATCCTGGGCTCGGGCGTTGGTGATATCCCTTCGGTCGCTTTCAGTTATGGCGCCGATACGGCATATGTGGTCGATGATAGCACCCTGGCGCAGTATACGACCGATGGGTATGTCGGCGCTGCTGCAGCGTTGGCAAAGAAGTACCAGCCTGCCCTGATTCTCACTGGAGCAAGTTTCCAGATGCGCGATTTCAGCGCTGCGCTAGCAGCCGAACTCGATACTGGCGTCTCCGCTGACTCGACAAACGTCTCGATCGAGAATGGCGTGGTGAGCGCCGTTCGCAGTTCGCACGGCGGTAATGTGATCAATACGCTGACATTCGCCCCCGGCAAGACAGCAGTCGTTTCGGTACGCAAGCAAAGTTTCCCCGAACCCAAGGCAGATCCCAGTCGTTCGGGCACTGTAGTGACTGAAGCAATGCCAGCGGTGCCAATGCGGGCGAAGGTTATCAGTGTTGCGCCGAAACAGGGCGCCGTCAATCTCGCAGATGCCGCGATCATTGTGTCAGGCGGGCGTGGTCTGGGATCGCCTGAGAACTACTACAGACTGATACCTCCGCTCGCCGAAGCAGTTGGCGGTGCTTATGGCGCATCACGTGCAGTGGTCGATGCTGGCTGGGTGCCGTATGAGCATCAGGTCGGTCAGACGGGCAAGACGGTCAGCCCGAAACTCTATATGGCTATCGGTATTTCGGGCGCAATCCAGCACCTGGCGGGTATGCGATCCTCGCGGACGATTGTCGCTATCAACAAAGATCCGGATGCGCCAATCTTCCGCATTGCCACGTATGGAGTCGTCGGCGATGCGAATGAGATCGTGCCGCTGCTGACCGAAGAGATCAAGAAGCGCACCGGGAAGTAAGCAGAACGAAGGGGGGTGAGAGTGGCTGAGACCTGAGCGCCGCCTCACCCTCAACGTTATCAGGACCTTCACGGGAACACGAGAAGCGTGCCGTCGCAAAGAACGTCTGCCTTCCATCCTCAACCTCGCCTGTGATTCTCATTTCGCGTCGATATTGAATGCATTTTGATCTGACTCCCGTGCTGCTCGTCGGCTATACTTGAGAGCGGGCGATTTGACGGCAGGACAGGCTATTCTATGCCCATCGTCCCAACCTGGCGGCGCCGGGATCGTCTGTCCACAGATCATAAATCTGCGGGTAGAACACGGATATCGCAATCAAACGGTTATCGGCGCCATGCGTGTCAGCGAAATGTAACACTGACCGCTGGCAATCATACGCACGCAGGAGTAAACTCAGATGGAGTCGGTCGTCTGTCCTGTAACGCGCGAAGTCGATGTGTATGTAGCAATGGGGCGGGCGCGCGATATGGCAACCGCCCTGGGATTCGACGACATTGACCGCACACGAATTGAAATAGCCGTTCTGGAACTGACGCGCAACATTTTGACCCATGCGGGCAGCGGAGAACTGGCAATCGAACTGGTCAAAGACGGCGAGCGACGTGGCATCGCCATCGAAGCGCGTGATCAGGGACCTGGTATCGCCGACATCACGCTGGCGCTGCGCGATGGGTACAGCACAGCGCAAACCCTTGGCGCTGGGCTTCCCGGCGTCCGGCGGTTAATGGACGAGTTCTATATCGAGTCGACGGTCGGCGTAGGGACGCGCGTGCGCGCGGTGAAGTGGCCCGGCAAGCGCACTAGCGGGCCTGGAAAGGTCCGCCGATGAGTATCACGTGGGGCGCCTGCAACCGCGCCAAGCAGGGGCAATCGATTTCTGGCGATTCATGGATGGTGACGCCGCTGAACAGCAACGGACTGCTGGCAGCGGTCATTGACGGACTGGGCGGTGGCGAGGAAGCTGCCCGCGCTGCACGCATAGCAGAGATGATCTTCCGTGAACGCGCGGAGCAACCACTCCAGGAACTGATCCGACTGTCGCACGAGGCACTGCACACAACCCGTGGAGCGGTCGCTGGCCTGCTTCGGCTCGATCCGCTGCACAGCAGCGCAACATACGTGGGTGTTGGCAACATTGGAATCTACGTCTACAGTCGTAAGCCCATTAAACCTATCTCGAAGAACGGCATCCTGGGCTACCGGTTGCCGACGTTGCTCGAACTGACCTATGTGTATGATCCTGGAGATCTCTTCGTGCTGTACAGTGACGGGGTATCATCGCAATTCACACAAGACCTGCACCTGGATATTCGCCAACCGCCACAGACACTGGCGGAGCGGATTGTGCAAACCTATGGCAAACATTCCGATGACGCCACTGTTGTCGTCGTTCAAACTTAGACCTGCAGTTCGATAACGCCATGCAGCATACGACGCCGATCCATCTGACCCACTGGTTGAGCGCCAACCGCACGCACCTCCTGCCGCGCTGGATCGCTGCCGGTGATGATCTCTTCGCTTCTGAACACGCTACGACGTCGGGAAATGGTGAAACCGTTCCTGTTCATCCCGATGAGCGAAAGATTGTTCTGACGACAATATACGATAGTCTGATTGCCGCCGCAGGCGGTGATGAGAAACCACTTGATGAGTGCCTGAGTGCGCTACGGGCGTTGCGGAGCAGCATCGGTGAAGACGACCTGCCACGCCAGATTATGCTCTTCCAGCGGTTGCGCAGCATGGCTCGCCATGACCTGTTTCGGGAGACGATAGAAACAGGCGCATCCCTAACGCGAGAAGAAACCTTCTACCACCTGTTCGATGCACTCGATGATCTCATTGATCGCGCCATCACCATGCTGGTCGAGCGGTGGGTCAGAGCTGCACACAAAGTGCTGCACGAGCTGAACGAAACCCGTCTGCTGGTTGAAAGTCTGTACCGCGATGCAGAAGTCACTGATCGCACCACCCTGCAGATATCACGTCTCAACCAGCTGGCGCGTGAACTGTCATCCACTCTCGATGATCGTGAAGCGCACCTGAAACAGATCTGCATTTCCCTCGCAGAAGTGCTTGCCCCGGTAGTCGTCGATATCTGGTTGCTCAAGCCGGATGCTAACGCTCTTGAACTGGCATGGCGCCACGGCGCCCCTCTGCCGGACACCCGCGACATGCCGCTGGACGCGCAGGACGATCTGGTGGTGCAGACATTCACGCAAGGAGAATCGATCTTCGCGACCGACATTCCCGCGTCATTGCAGATCAACTGGCGGATCGCAAACCTTGCGGTTCTGACGGCGCCGCTTGTAACGCAACGCGGTATTGCGGGCATCATCGTCTGTCAGGGAGATGTCCACACACTCAAAGACCGCTCACAGCAAGAGTTCGTGCGCTCGGTTGCGAATCAGGCGGCAATTGCGCTGGAAAATGCACGTCTGTATGCCGAAGTGTGCGCCTTCAATGTACGGCTGGAAGCGCGCATCAACGAGCGTACCCAGGAACTTCGCACGCTCAACGAAATCGCGCTCGAAGTCAACAGTTCGCTTGACAGCGATACCATTATGAACAACTCGCTCACCAGGCTGGCACAACTAATCGGTGTCGAGCACGGGTCAATCATGCTGCTTGATCGCGAGACCGATCAGTTGATCAATCGCGCAGTGCTGGGACAGCATGGCAATGTCGGCAATGTTCGCTTCCCTCTGGGAAAAGGGATCGTCGGTAAAGTGGCGCAGAATCGCAAGCCGTTGAACGTAGCGGATGTGACGACAGACCCCAACTGGGAGCCACCGCCCGAGGACGACGTCTCGGCAAAACGCAGCGGCTCAATGATTGCCGTGCCGCTGATCGCTCATCACGAGTTGCTCGGTGTGCTCGTGCTATCCCACGAACAGACAGGATACTTCCGTGATGAACATCTGCGCCTGTTGACTGCAGCTGCCAATCAGATTGCAATCGGTATCTACAATGCGCAAATGTATCAGCAGGTGGAACAGCAATACTGGCGTCGCTATGAGATGCAGCAATGGCAGGAAAAGGCAGTGAGCCAGAGTACAGCTATTCTGCAAAGCCTCTCGGACGGAGTCATTGTGTGCGATCAGAACGGTGCAGTGCTTACGGTCAACCTGGCAGCCGAGAAAATTCTCGACCGACCGATTGATGAACTGGTGACATGGAACCTCGGCGATCTGCTGCGCCGTCTTCTGGGACGACGCGTCGGTGAATTGCCGCTGGATGATCTGCTGGCACATCCATGGGACGAGCGCGCTCAACCGCGCACTCTCTCAACGACCTTCCAGCTTGGACCGCGTACGATTAGCGTGACGCTCGATCCAGTGATTTCGACCAAAGAAGAGTTGCTTGGCGCTGTCGCTGTGTTTCGTGATCGCACCCGCGAGGTTGAGTCGGACCGTCTCAAGACCGAATTTATCGGCACCGTCTCGCACGAACTGCGCACCCCGATGACCTCAATCAAGGGATTCACCCAACTGCTGGCGATGGGCAACCTCGGACCGGTGAACGAGACCCAAAGAGAGTTTCTGAACATCATTCAGTCGAATGCAGAACGAATGATTGCCATCATCAACGATCTGCTCGACATCACCAAGATCGAAACCGGCAGCGTCGAACTGGAAATTCGCCCGATCCACGTCGCAGAAACGCTGAGCAAAGTCCTGCTCGATCTTCAGACGAAGGTGCACGAACGACAGCAAACATTGACCCTGAGCCTTCCTGCCGGCTTGCCGCTGGTGCGCGCCGACGCCCACCGGTTCAATCAGATTCTGTTCAATCTGGTATCGAATGCAGTCAAGTATACGCAGCGCGGCGGTTTGATCACCATTGAAGCGCGCGAAGTCACTGCCGAGGCGGTACCTGAAGACGAACGTGAAGGGCTGCGCCCTGGACGCTACATTCAGATCGATGTGCGCGATACTGGCGTCGGCATTGCGCCTGACGATGTTCCGCGCATCTGGGAGCGCTTCTACCGCACTGAAAACCCGCTCAAAGTGGAAGCCGGCGGCACTGGTCTCGGTTTGTCGCTGGTCAAACCGCTCGTCAGGCTTCTCGGCGGGCGCATCTGGGTCGAAAGCAAGATCAATGTAGGGAGCACGTTCAGTTTCGTGCTGCCCGCCGCCTGATTCCACATTCCCTTCTGAAGACGCCAGCCTTCAGCGCATCGCCCCGCAACCGGTACGCATGTGACGGCGCACCCTTTGCTTCGATCTCTGGCAGCGAGCGTCGCTTTTCTTTCCCGGTATTTTCGCTATTCTACCAGATGAAACTTGACAAACTTTCGATGTTAGAGTAATCTAACAACGCGGGTTAACCTTTGCTCAACAAGTACTGGCGCGCCAGGTTTTGCGCTGCAAGCACTCGATAGGGACGCTCCGCAGCGTCATCATTCGTCGAACGTAGAATGGCGCATACTGCTGCCCGGAAAGGAAAATAGCCACATGGATCGTCTACCAGGACCCTTGGTTGCACGTCTGATGACTCTGATCATCGGCGTAGCGCTGATCGCAGCGTGCGGCGGGCAACCTGCCGCGACTCCGCCAACCGCCGCACCCGCCGAACCCACGGCTGCACCAACGACCGCACCTACCGAACCCACAGCGGCGCCGACTGCACCAACGGCTGCACCCACCGAACCCGCAGCAATGCCAAAGGGTGAGGTGGTCGTCTATACGACGCGCGCCGAAGCGTTGTTCAAACCGGTCATCGAAGCGTTCAATGCTGCCTACCCTGATATCAAGGTCACCGTTCTGAACGGAAGCAATAGCGAACTGGCTGCGCGTATTCTTGAGGAACGCGCCAATCCGAAAGCGGATGTGCTGATCAACTCGGACATCCTCACGATGGAGAACCTGGCTGCTGATGGCGTGTTTGCGCCGAATGACTCGGCGGCAGTGATGGCAGTGCCGACAGATTATCGCGCCGACGATGGTAGTTGGGTCGCGTTGACGCTCCGTGCGCGTGTCATCATGTACAATACAGACCTGGTTTCACCCGAAGAACTGCCAAAGAAGATGACCGATCTTGCCGATCCGAAGTGGAAAGACGCGATCGGCTCGGCCAACAGCACCAACGGCGCAATGATGGCGCAACTGGTCATCATGCGCAATCAACTTGGCGAGCCGGCGACCGAAGCCTTCATTCAGGGGTTGCTGGAGAACAACACGCAGTTCTTCGGCGGGCATACCGATGTGCGTAAAGCGGTTGGCGCCGGCGAACTGAAACTTGGGCTGGTCAACCATTACTACTACCATCTCTCGAAGGCGGAAGGGGCGCCGGTTGGCATCATCTACCCCGATCAGGAAGATGGCGGATTGGGGTTGATGGTCAATTCGACCAATGCCGGTATCATTAAGGGCGGACCAAACCCGGAAATGGCGCGCATCTTCGTCGATTTCATGCTTTCGCCAGCCGGGCAGAAGATCTATGCCGAGCGGAACTATGAGTACCCGATTGTGCCGGGTGTGCCGCTGGCAGAAGGAGTCGCGCCGCTCGATTCGTTCAGGTTGAACCCTTTCCCGCTCAAAACACTGCGGGATGAACTGGAACCGACCAGAGCGCTCATCCAGAAGGTCGGCATGCCGTAATGACGCCCTGTAACGTGTGATACGCTGCGCGTGGTTTGCTGTGCAGGGATGCGACAGACCGCATCCCTGCATTTTGAACAAACGAAGGATCGTCGCTGTGAAACCCGCGATTTCCCTGCCCTACAACCGCAGAGCGCCGCGCAGCGCCTTGCTGCAACGGCATCCATCCGCGCTGCTGAACGGCATAGCACTGCTGGTTGGCGTGCTGGCGATCATCCCGCTGGTCTATATTCTGCTGCGGGCGCTCGAAGCGGATGCCGCCATCTGGGAACGCCTCTGGTCGAGACAGATTCCGTTGCTCATGGCCAACACGCTGGCATTGACCGCAACAACGGTGCTGCTGAGCGCGCTGTTTGGCATCGGCGCGGCATGGCTGGTCGAACGCACCGATCTCCCAGGCACGCGAGTCTGGCGGGTGTTGCTGGCGCTTCCGCTGGCAATCCCGGCGTATGTGGCGGCGATCTGCTGGCTGATCCTGTTCCGTCGCGGCGGTGTGGTCGATCAGGCAGCGATCGAATGGCTGGGGTTCGCGCGCGGAACGTTTCCGTTGCCGCAGATAACCAACCTGTGGGGCGCGACGATTATTATCAGCCTGTGCGTCTTCCCCTATGTGTTTCTTCCGGTCGGCGCCGTATTCCGCTCACTCGACCGATCACTCGAAGAAGCGGCGCGTATGGCGGGGCATTCTGCATGGACGACGCTCTGGCGCGTGGTGTTGCCGCTGGCGATGCCGGCTGCGGCAGGCGGGGCGCTTCTTGTGGCGCTGTATGTACTTTCCGATTTCGGCACAGTGGCAATGCTCCGCTATCGAACGTTCACGCTCGCAATCTTTCAGCAGTTTGCCGGTCAGGTTGATCGGTCAGCCGCTGCGATTCTGAGTTTTGTTCTGATCGGAATGGCCGTGCCGATCCTGTACGCTGCGGCATGGATGGCGCGCCGCGAACGCCAGATGACACGCCCGCGCTGGCAACCGCGCCGCCTGGTGCGCCTGGGGCGCTGGCGACCACTGGCGCTGCTGGCGATCAGCGCACTGACCTTTTTCGCGCTTGGGTTGCCGCTATTGACCCTTGGCGGGCTGACATTGCAGGGATGGCTGTTCCCGACCGAGGTTGATCGCATTTGGGGCGTCAATAATGAGGGGGTTCTCCGCTATGGGGTGAACAGCGTCGGGCTTGCCGTTGCGGCAGCCACTGGCGCCACATTCCTGGCGATGTTTCCCGCGCTGGTTGCAGCCCGCCGACCGGGACGCTGGAGCAGTCTGTTGCTTGCGGCATGCCAGAGTCCATTTGCGCTGCCGGGGATCATTATCGGGTTGAGTTTTGTGCTGCTCTTCAACCGCTGGGCGCCGATGCTGTATGGTACCGTGGCGGTGCTGGTGATCGGCGTTGTGTTCCGGTTGCTGCCGCAGGCGGTCACCGCCAACGAGTCGGCGCTGCGCGCGGTTTCGCCTCCGCTCGAACAGGCGGCGCGCACGCTGGGCAACAATGGCTTCCACACCTTCCGGCGCGTGACGTTGCCGGTCGCTGCACCTGGGTTGCTCGCAAGTTGGGTGCTGGCATTCGTTACGGCGATGAAGGAGTTGCCGACGGTTATCCTTCTGCGACCGCCCGGCTTCGACACGCTGCCGGTGCGGATCTGGGTGGCTGCCAGTGAGTCGGTGCATACCCAGGCGGCGCCTGCCGCGTTCGTTCTGATTGCGATCACCATTGTCACCCTGCTGATCGTCATGCGTCAGCAGGCGGGGATGGAGCGTGTGCTTGCGCATGGTTGAGGGGAGTGCCTGTTCGCTCTCATGCCGTAGGGCTGATGGAGATTGAGCATTATAGCGATGTGCAGAATGATTGAACCACGTGCATCCTGGGTGCGCGGGCGTCCTCTCCCGCGTGCGGAGACTGCGGGCCGATAAGATTGAGCATGGATAGCAGTGCTCACAAGGTTGGTCTTGTTGGACGGAGTTGAACACGCCATCGGAAGCGGACGCCGTGCGACGCCGCTCCGCGTGCTCCGCGTCT
>JAGHYV010000107.1 GCA_017743475.1 Roseiflexus sp.
GCTTCCTGGCGGGCGCGTTCCGCTTCCTGCCGTGCGCGCTCTTCCGCCTCAGCGCGGGCCGCTGCTTCCTGGCGGGCGCGCTCTTCGGCGCGTCGCGCCCGTTCTGCCGCTTCTGCCGCCTGCCGCACCACCGTTACATAGTCGCCAATCGCCGCGCCCTGTGCATCATAGCAGACAACATGGTCATCCTCCACTCCGAGCCATAGACCAGCAACGACCAGATGCACCCGCCCATCGGCGCCCATTGGATGCGCTACATAGCGTCCATCTGCCAGCCGATAGTCGAGCAGGCGTAACCGCCGCTCCCTGTTTTCGCCCATGTCGTCAATAATCACATACTGTGCAACTCCTGCCTGCGCATAGTGCTCTACCTTGCGCTCCAGGTCGTTCTCGCGCGTCTCTGGCGACGTAATTTCGATAATCAGCGCCGGGCGCGCACCCTCAGCCGCCACATCGAACGTGCTCCAGTTCTGCCGCTCAGGGATGCCGGGAATAACCATTACGTCCGGCCCATGCGCCCGCAGACCGGGGATGTCCCAGGCGATACGCACATCGGTCAACACAATCGCCACGCCAGACGACTCCAAACAGGCGCGCAGCACTTCCGTCAGGTAGATGCGGTCGGTTTCGTGGCGGTCGTTATGCACAATGAAGTCTCCCACTTCGGGGTGCAGGACATCTTCCAGCGTGAGCGGAACCTGTTCCAGGTGATGGGGGTTGTCGGGTGTTGGACGCAGCACAAAGCGCCAACCGTAGCGGAACGGATCAGCGTCCAATGCCGTCACAAGACTGGTCTGGATGGCGTCGGTCGTCATAACTTCAGTATATCACGAATGCAGGCAACAAATGTCGGCGGTCACGCGCTGTGCGCCTGTTCGTACTCGATAACTGTGCGGATAATATCATCGAGATCAAGTGTCGGGCGGAAGCCAGTCAGCGCTGTGAGACGCGAAATATCTGGCACGCGCCGGCGCATATCTTCGAATCCGACTTCATAGGCATGCTCGTAGGGTACCAGCACGATCGGTGATGAACTCTTCGCCAGTTTGACCACGCGCTGCGCCAGTTCGAGAATACTTACTTCCTGCGGATTGCCAACGTTAAAAATCTTTCCAACCGCGTCTGGATGGTCGAGCAGCGCAATCAATGCGCGCACCGTATCGCCGACATAACAGAAACAGCGCGTTTGCTGCCCATCACCGTACACGCGCAACGGCACATTACGGAGTGCAGCCCGAACAAAGCGCGGTAACACCATACCATAGCGCCCCGTCTGACGCGGACCGACCGTGTTGAACAGGCGCGCAATGATCACAGGCAGGTCGCGCTCTTTATGGTACGCCAGCGCCAGAAACTCATCTAGTAGTTTGGAACAGGCATAACTCCAGCGGTTCATCGTTGAAGGACCAAGCACCAGGTCGTCGTCTTCGCGGAAGGGCACGCGTTCGCTTTTGCCGTACACTTCTGAGGTGCTGGCGATCAGCACGGTCTTGCCCTTCTTTGCCGCCCAGCGCAACACCAGTTCGGTGCCATTGACATTGGTTTCGATGGTACGCACGGGGCTTTGCACGATCAGCTGCACGCCGACTGCCGCCGCCAGATGCACCACAGCGTCACTTTCGTCGATCAGTTCTGCCAGCACCGCTTCATTGGCGATGGTATCAAGCGTATAACTGAAGTTCGGGTGTCCTTTGAGATGGCGAATATTTGCGACCGCACCCGTGGAGAGATCATCGATGATCGCCACCCGGTCGCCGCGTTCGATCAGAGCATCCGCCAGATGCGAACCAATAAAACCTGCGCCGCCGGTGATCAGAATGCTGCGCCGTGCCATAATGCTCTGCCCACTTTCAATAAGGACTACTACCGTCGCGCTTCAATGAGAGTCATAATCGACTGGCGCACCCGCGCCAGACGAATATCCATCCCCTCCGGGCGCAAATAGAGATCTTCACGGATGCTGCCAACATCGTAGCGAATCTGCGTAATCGGATCGCGATCGGCTTCAGCAGCGCGCACATACGCCTGCGCCAGCGCCTCGTCGATTGCCGCCAGTGTCTGCTCAACACGGGCAAAATCATTCACCCGCAGCGACGTTTCAGCATCGGTAAGATGATGGAGCGCACGCATAAGATACATTGCCGCCCACAACCGCTCGTCCTGAGCGCGCAGGTCGATCAATTCCTGGCGCGTCAGGGCTGCGGCAAGCGGCGCTTCGGTTGGTTGCGGCGATGGAGCGGTGCTGATGGCGGATGTCGGCACTGGAGAAGAGACCAGTGTGATCGACGCAATCTGGGGCGTCGTTAGAGGTTGCCTGGATGCTTCTGGCAACAGGAGGCGTTGAATACTCAACGTCAGCACAACAGCCACGAGTGCGGTTATTGCGTGCGGCAGCGCGGCGCGCAATAGATGCGCCGCGCTGGGTTGATGTGCGCCCGGCGGAGGAGATTCGCCGGACCCGGAACTCATTACAGGTTCAGCCACGAATGACCAGAACTACTTCTCGATCTGCGCTGTTAGCAGAATAGCCTGCGCAATTTCACGCATCGACTTGCGCGTATTCATCGAGAGTTGCTGAATCTTGCGGAAGGCTTCGTGCTCCTTGAGACCCTGCGTATCCATCAAAATGCCTTTAGCGCGTTCGACCAGTTTGCGCGTCTCCAGCGTCTCTTTCAGATCGTTGATCTGCTTATCCATCTCGCGGAACTCTTTGTAGCGCGCCAGGGCAATCTCGATGGCGGGGAGCAGTTCCCCTTCGTGGAACGGCTTGACAATGTAGTTGACTACGCCGGCTTCGCGCGCCCGATCAACCAGTTCGCGATCCGAATATGCAGTCAACAACAGCACTGGCGCGATCTTCTCTTCGGTCAGCACCTTGGCTGCCTGAATTCCGTCGAGTTTCGGCATTCGGATATCCATAATCACCAGATCTGGGCGCAATTCGCGCGCCAGATTGATGACGCTAACACCATCGCCTGCTTCGCCGACGACCAGATAGCCCAGATCGACTAGCGTCTCTTTCAGGTTCATACGGATGATTGACTCGTCATCCGCAATGACCAGACGTAGTTGCTGAGACATAGGACGTCTCCTCTATATCTACAGCCGTTGCGCCCCTTTTGATAAGGGTGAACGGCTTGTTGATTACCCGCTACAGGATGCTATACAGTGTTTGAGTATAACATACCGTCAAAGTGATGGTCAAGAATTGACTGTCAAATCGTCATTTCTGGACGAACCGCACAATCTCCTTTGTTCAAAATGCTGCATAAGGCGCGATTGCGAACAAAATCTCCGGTTCCCTTTGACGGTGTGCGACGACGCAAGTCGTCACGCATCCTGTATGATATACTGGCAACTATTCTGGTGAAGGAAAGAACGACGTATGGATTCGCTTCCCGAAGATCTCGATCTGATTACCCTCCGCCGTCGCATTGCAACCCGCATCATTGGCAATGTGCTGATGCGCTACGAGCGTGTCGCGTCAACGAACGATATTGCTAGGGAACGCGCACGCAGCGGCTACGCCGAAGGATTGATCGTTCTGGCGGAAGAACAATCGGCAGGGCGCGGGCGCCTGGGACGCAACTGGGTGGCATCTTATGGCGATGCGCTGCTGATGTCGGTGCTGCTTCGACCGGTGTGGCTGCCGCCTGGCGAAGCATTTACCCTTACGATGCTGGCAGGAGTTGCGTTGTGCGAAGCGGTTGAGAAGGTTGCGATGGTGCGCGCGCAGTTGAAATGGCCCAACGATCTCCTCCTGTTCGCTAATGGCGCATGGCGAAAAGGAGCTGGGATCCTGACCGAGATCAGCGTTGCAAGTGATGTTATCGAATGGGCGATCGTCGGCATTGGCATGAACGTCAATCAGGCGCCCACTGGCGCTGTCAATGGGCGCGATCTCCAGCAGACGGCGACAAGTGTGAGCGCGGCGGCTGGTCAACGTATTTCCCGTACTGCATTGCTGGAAGCGCTGCTGACAAGCCTTGATGAACGCTACGCACTTCTGCGATCGGGGGAGCGTGCGGGGTTATTTGCCGACTGGCGTGCACGCCTGGCGTACCTGGGCGAAACGGTGACGGTAACCCTGCCTGGCGGCGAGTTGCGTGGCGTTGCGGAGGACGTCGCATCAGATGGCACGTTGCTGCTGCGTGATGTTGCCGGTGTCCTCCATACGATTCACACCGGCGATGTGGGATTTTGAGCGCAAAACACTGGTTCTCAATGAACGCACCTGTCGGAACAGCGTGAACGATTGAAACGCCCACTGCTGCTGCGGGTGCAGCTCTGACAAGAATCTAAAGAGGGGATAATCGTTCTGCAACCCTGGTGCTATTTCCCCTATCGCCGCAATCATTCACCGGTGGCGCAACCGTTGCCTGCAGGACGCTCACCGTCGGAAGATGCGTCGGAACGGCGACGATAGCGGTTCGTGCCAGGTATCGGCTCCATCACAACCCTCGGTCGTGGCTCGAAGAGGGTATCGAGCGCCTCGCGGATCGTCAGTTGATCGTGAACTAGGGCATAGACTCTGGCGATCCGCAGCGCAGTTCGCTTGCTGGTCCGCCGTGTGCGTAGGACGCGCATATAGGTGGCGTAGGGCACACCAGCAAGCCGACAAAACTCAACCGGCGTTGGAGCGACGGTTGCAATCCGTTCTGCGAAATCGGAACGCGGCGCATAGGTTTGTGCAAGTTCGTATGGGTATGGCATACGCGCTCCTGATCAATGAAGACTAGCGATCCTGCACAGCGAATTTATAGCCAAGGTTGCGCACAGTGATGATATAGCGCGGCGCATCAATGTCGGGTTCGATCTTGGCGCGCAACCGACGAATATACACGGCGACCAGGTTGCTTTCGCCTTCGTAGTCGTACCCCCATACCTTGCTGAGAATCTGACTGGCGCTCAACACGCGCCCAGCGTTCTGCATTAGATAGTAGAGCAAACGAAACTCGATCGGGGTAAGGACGACGCTCCGCCCATCCTCAAACAGCACGGTATGTTCGATTGGATCGAGCGTCAACGGACCCTGTGAAATGCGCGTCACCGGGTTGACCAGGTCGCTGTTGCGCCGGCGTAGCACTGCTTCGACACGCGCCAGCAGTTCAGCTGGCTCGAAGGGCTTCACCAGATAATCGTCGCCGCCGATCTGCAACCCGGTCACGCGATCCTGTAATTGACTGCTGCCGGTGACAAAAATGATTGGAACATCCGATATGCGACGGATCTGGCGGCAGATGTCGAAGCCGTTCACCTTCGGCATACCAACATCGAGCAGCACCAGGTCGGGGGAACGCTGTTCCACTGCCTGCAGTACGCTAGCGGCGTCGTATGCCTTAATGACCTTGTACCCGGCATCTTCGAGCAGAAAGGACGTTAGTTTGACGCTTGCCGGATCATCGTCAGCCACCAAGATCTCCATCGGTCTCTCCTTACGTTATGCAACAAACAATGGTCTCCCTGAATGGAATAATCGCCATATCGTGGTTTAGTATACGACGGTCTATTACCAAAACATTACATAAGGATACATAATCCAAGGAGCACCGTACTATGGACAACGCAACAAAGAATGATGCTACCAGGAGCGGGGCGCGATGCAATAAACGGCAAACCGAAGATGAGCGCTTACTGGCGCGTCCCCGTGCCAACACCGATTTCCTCAGTACCGACACCTGGCGGGTGCTGCGGATTATGGGGGAGTTTGTCGATGGCTTTGAGATGCTGGCGGACGTCGGTCCGGCGGTCACGATTTTCGGATCAGCGCGCGTCAACGTTGATGACCCGATGTATCAGGCGGCAGTAGACGTGGCGCGGGCGCTCGGTGAGGCAGGTTTTGCGATTATTACCGGCGGTGGACCCGGCATTATGGAGGCGGGCAACCGTGGCGCGCGCGAAGCAGGAGCGCGGTCGGTCGGTCTCAATATCGAACTCCCCTTTGAACAACATTTCAATCCGTATGTTGATACGTCGGTGACGTTCCGCTATTTTTTTGTGCGAAAGATGATGCTGGTCAAGTACGCTCAGGCGTTCGTGATCTTTCCCGGCGGATTCGGTACGCTTGATGAGTTGTTCGAGGCGTTGACGCTGGTGCAGACTGGGAAGGTGCGCAACTTTCCGATCATTTTGTTCAATAGCGCGTACTGGCATGGGCTGCTGAATTGGATGCGCGAAACGGTTCTCCCGGCACGCAAGATTGCTGCTGCCGACCTCGATCTGTTGATCGTCAGCGACTCGGTCGATGAGGTGCGTGACCTGATTGTACGTTCAGCATATGATACGCAGTGGCGCACCAGTACAGAGGCGGCAGCGCAGGAGGTAACCCGTCGCGTCCTCGGACGACGATCAGAGTAGCGAGTCGGGCGCTCCGGCTGTGCTGCGCGATCTGCGCGATGTGGGCAGGCGGTCATTCCGCTTCTGCCTGCCTCTCCAGGGAAAGCAGGACGCCCAGCCGGGCGTATATTTCCTGCACCAGCGCCCAGGCTTTCGGTTCGATCACCAGGCAGTGGTCTACCGTATCCATTGCCATCCTGCGCAGCAGACGACGGTGTGGCGGCGGCAGCGGATGCGCTGGAAGCACGATGCGTTCTCCGTCACGTCGTGCTTTCAGGCGCGCAGGGGTCGCTCCGGCATACCCGCGTATCAGCGCCCCAGTCTCGTCGATGGTGCGCAGCGTCGCACCTGCGGTAACCAGCGCATAACGCGGGATGCCGCGCCCGCGCCGCCTTCGGATCACCTGCCCCTGGCGAATGACACCACCAGCAATCTCGTTGCGCACCTCGACAGGGACAGGGATCCAGTCGAGACGTTGCGGATCGAACACGCTCCAGCGTTCGTTGTCCGGCAGCGGAAGCCAGAACGGAGATCCTACTGGAAGCGGCGGCGGAAGCGGCGGAAGATGACGGATGCGATCCTCAAGGGTCAGGACGCGAAATCCGCGCTCGCGTAATCGCGCCAGCAATCCCTCGCGGCGCCACGAACGCAGCGTAAAGAATTGCCCTTCCAGATCGCCTTCACCCTTCAGGATAGAATTGGCTCGCGGGTCGCGCACAATAAACCGTCCCGGCGCAATCTCTTCGATGTCGTATGGCTTGCCTTCTCGTTCCATAGAGCTCAGACGCTCACGCTCCTTTGTGCGGGCTGGTCACGACGATATCGGTCACCTCTGCCTTGAGATAGCATCGATCAGCAACAATCGAGTCGTGACGGATCTGCGCTATTTCGACAATATACGCACGTTCGTGCAATATAGGCCAGTTTGCCTAATGCAATAGATTGATCACTCTGTACACCTCGTGATACCCTTCTCGATGCCATGCCGTGCTTGTCAACCCGCGTAGCAGGTTCAGGGTTTGCGCCCGCGCTGCATGAGATAAGCATCCATCACCTGAATCAATCGGCTGATTACGGTACACACCTGCCGATGTGTCGGCGGAAGAACCGGTCGCACGGTTTCGAGCAACAACCAGGTGCGCTGGCGAAAGATCGCGTCCGTGTCGGCGAGATGACCGATCACCTGTTTTCTACGATGGTGCGGCTTCAGCCAGGCGCCGAGGGAGCGCCTCCTCTTCCGGCCCTGCGACCGCTGTTCGTGTCGCCTCTTTCGTATGTTCTAGAAAGGTCATAATCGCGTATGGACCAGGCGCTCCCTCTGCTTCGGATAGCGCGAAACACTTTAGTGCGCTTCTAGAACTGTGCTACAGCGCGGACACACGCCTTCGAGCGCACCTTCACGGATCTCGCCGCAGGTGTGCAGACGAAGAGATCACCCAGTTCGCCAGCGCGCAGATCGCGCCCTTCAGCCACAGCGTACTGTGCTCGCGCCAGCAATTCCCTCGTAAACGGCGTCATGCCGGTGATCCGGTCGGCGGGAATGTCGCCAATCACTCCACTGGAAAAGGCGCCGACAACATTCTCCGCTGTCGAACGCGCGAGCCGCAAACAGCGAAAGGCGTTGCTGGCGCGCGCCAGACGCGCAGCGCTCACAGACGTGCAATGTTGAAACAGCAATCCCGACGTGCCTGTTCCGTCCAGAGATGGTATGCGGCATGTCCCATGCTCGCGAGCGAACATCCAGGCAGCATCATCGTGGGTATCCGTCATAGCACCAGCCGTATATCTGTTGAAAAACTCAACAATGCCATAGAAGCATCATACCACCATCTGCCGTCTGTCATGTCGACCGCAGGGATCACACGCAGCAACTCTCTGTCGCATATATAATGCACCCTGTTCAGAAGAGCGAAAGACGAACCATGCGCGTTGCGATTATTCACGATTACCTGAACCAGTATGGCGGCGCCGAGCGGGTGCTCGAGGCGCTGCACGACCTGTTTCCCGAAGCGCCAGTGTATACGTCGATCTATGATCCTGCTGCGATGCCTGCCGCCTACCGCACATGGGATATTCGCCCATCGTGGATGCAACGTCTTCCTGCCTGGCGTCACCTGTTTCGCGCGTATATCCTGCTCTATCCACTGGCATTCGAGAGTTTTGACCTGAGCGCTTATGATCTTCTGATTAGCAGCAGCAGCGCCTTCGCTAAAGGCGTGATCCCGCAGCCGGATGCGATCCACATATGCTACTGTCACACGCCGATGCGATTCGCCTGGCGCACCTCGGATTATCTGGCGCGCGAAGGATTCGGCGCTGCAAGCCGAGCGGCACTGACCCTGCCACTCGCGCTGCTGCGCCTGTGGGACGTCGTATCGACACAACGGGTAGATGCATTCATCGCTAATTCGCGCGCCGTTGCGCAACGCATCAGGCGCTATTACGGGCGCGAGGCAGTTGTCATTCCGCCACCGGTTGATCTACCGCCATTCTGCGACACGCCGCCTGGAGCTTACTTTCTGGCAGGTGGACGATTGATCCCGTACAAACGGCTTGATCTCGCGGTTCAGGCATTCACGCGGCTGGGCCTACCACTCAAAATCTTCGGTGATGGGCGCGATCGCCAGCGCTTGCAAGCGATGGCAGGACCGAATATCACATTTCTGGGGCGCGTCGGCGAAGCAGAACGACGTGCGTTGTTCACTGGTTGCCGCGCCTTCATCTTTCCAGGCGAAGAAGATTTTGGCATTGCACCACTCGAAGCGATGGCTGCCGGTCGCCCGGTGATTGCCTATGCCGCCGGAGGCGCGCTGGAAACGGTGATTGAAGGGGTAACCGGTCGTTTCTTCCGTGAACACACGGTCGAGGCGCTGATGGAAGCAGTTGCTGCGATGCTGACGGAACGCTACGACGCGCATGCTGTCCGGCGCCACGCCGAGCGCTTCGGGAAGGAAGCGTTTCTGGCGCGGATGCGGTCGTTCGTTGCAGAGGCATATAACCGTTGAAGGTTGAGTTATAAGGTTGCAAGTGAAGGTCGAGAGTTGATCGTGCAGGGGGCGAGTCACAGATCCCATCGAGCGCTCTAACCCCTGACCCTTAACCCCTAACTCCGGGTTCTCGGTTCTTGGTTCTCGGTCTCGGTTCTCTATGCCTGTCTCAACATACCTCTCCATTCTGCAACGTTACCGGTTGCTGGTTCTCATTCCGGCGATCATCGCATCAGTGATCAGCATGGGCTTGGCGTTTATCGAATCGCCGCGATACCGGTCGTCTGCCAGCCTCCTGATTACTCGCAGTGAGGATCGCCGTTTTGACACCGAAGACGCTCTGGCGTATGATCTACCTGCAATCATTAAGGGTGCACCGTTCAGTGTCGAGATCAGTAGCGCGTTAGCGCGCGCTGGTGTTGTCCTTTCGCCAGAACAGGCACGCGCAGCGCTGGGTGCATCAAATCGGCGGCGTGTGGTGCAGATATGGGCGGAAACTGGGGATCCGGCGCTGTCTGAGGCACTGACCGCAGCAGCAGTCGAAGTGGTGCAGCGACGCGGACTGGCGTTGTGGGGCGATCCCTCGGCAACACCTGAACGCACCCTGGTCAATGTGGTTGTGCTCGAACCGCCCGGTCCGGCAGTGCGAACCAATGACTGGCGCGCAGGCGTTGTCTCGGTGGCGTTGCGCGGATTGGCTGGGCTGGCAGTCGGCGCTCTGATCGCTCTTGGCGCGCACTGGCGGGAAACTGCGCACGCCTCATCAGACCGGGCGACAGGAGGATGACATGCAATTGTCTGATTATCTTGCCGTGCTGCAGCGTCGCTGGTGGGTTATTCTGCTGACAATGGTAGTGGCAGTGGCAAGCGCTCTGATATTCAGTCGCTTCCAGGAGCGTGTCTATCGTTCAGAGGCAAGTTACCTGGTCGTGCCGAACCGGATCGACAACGGACTGTCGATTGTGCTCCAGAACAGTATGAGCAGTTTCCGCGAGATGGCGCTGGCGCGACCGCAATTGCAGAAGATCAGCGATGAACTCAAACTCGACCGGACACCCGAATGGTTGCTGAAGCGCGTTGCGATCCAGCCGCGCCCGGACGAACGCAAGATGATTGTGCAGGTCGATTATCCCGATCCGGTAATGGCACAGCGACTGGCGGACGCTATCGGCAACAATATGGTTGCGCTGGTCAGTGCACGGAACAACTTTCTTGAAGGAACGGATCGGATCAGCATGATGGTTCTGGAACCAGCAACGCCGCCAGTGCTCCACCGTCCGCAGACGCGCGTCAACATGCTTGCTGGCGCAGTGCTTGGTCTGGTGCTCGGCGTGCTGCTGGCATTCGTACTGGAGGCGCTCGACGACACCATCAAAACGCCGTCTGATGTCGAACGGTATGTTCAACTGGCGACGCTCGGCGCTATTCCTGCGGTGAGCAGCGATCCCAGAGGAGCAACATTCACCGCGAGACGTGCACGCAAAAATGAAAAGTTGGAAGTCATCTCATAGCAACAACGATTGCGTGCCGCAAGCATTGGAGCATATCGCCAGTATGACAGCGCGGCGCTATGCGGTGGGTATTGCGGAAGTCTGGTTCCGCGTGCTGCCTGCATTGACGGAGGCGAGTTACGATGTGAAGAAGCGCCTAAGTTTCGGAAGAACGCCACACGCCCTGCGCACAGTCGACTGGAGTGCATCGAACAGATGAACTACACTAACGGACACGCCGACTCTCCGCTCATTGCACTGCGCGACCCGCGTTCGCCCGCAGCCGAAGCATATCGGACGCTACGCACCAACATCCAGTTTTCCAGCCTCGACAAGCCGCTGCAAACCCTGCTGGCGACGAGCACTGCGCCTGATGAAGGGAAATCGACCACGCTGGCGAACCTGGCGGTAACGATCGCCCAGGCAGAACAGCGAGTTATTCTGGTAGACTGCGATTTGCGCCGACCCTCGCTCCACACTCTGTTTGGGCTATCGAACGACATCGGGTTGACCAATATGATCCTAGCGCACAACGATGCACCACCGCCGCTCCAGGAGACAGGAGTGCCGGGGTTGAGCCTGTTGGCAAGCGGTCCTCTGCCGCCGCGTCCTGCCGACATCCTCGGCTCGCGTCGGATGGAAGCAATCATTCAGCGGTTACGTGGAATGGCCGACATAGTCTTGTTCGATACGCCACCGGTCATCGCAGTCACCGACGCCGCTGTCTTGGCAACGCGTGTCGATGGCGTACTGCTGGTGCTCGAAGCTGGACGCACGCGCCGCGAACGGGCGCGACGGGCGCGCGAGATACTGGAGAAGGTCAAAGCCAACATTATTGGCGTGGTATTGAACGGCGCACGCTTCGACGGCGAATACGGCTACTATGTGTGAGCCACAGGGTTTCGACATATTGCCCGACTCCGCGCCCTGTGATACAATAGCCGTACTGTTGTGTGCGCTGGTCATGGGACGATGGTCGTTTGCGATTGTATTTCCAGGAGAGTGGCGTCGCAATCCTGACGCAGAGTGATGGAGATCGCACCATGCCTGACTATGCAACCCGAAATCCGGCAATTGTTCTGGTGGAGGATGAGCCTGATATTCTTATCATCCTTCATCGCCTGATGCGCGATCTCACCGGAGGATACGATATTGTAACGGTCAGCAGCGGCGCCGAAGCGCTGGCACAAATTGCGCTGCGTCCAGTGCCTCTGGTTATCACCGACTATAATATGCCAGGGATGAATGGGTTACAGTTAACTGCTGCGATCAAAGAAACATCTCCCGATACGCGTGTTGTGCTCATTACAGCATACGCCACCCCCGAACTGGAGAAACGCGCCCGTGAGCAGCGTGTTGATTATTACCTGCCTAAACCCTTCCCCCTCGACCGCCTTGAACAGATTGTGCGTGACGTGCTGCGCTGAGCGTCTGCTTGACGATTCGAATGGCAGCACGTCGTTGCGAGTGCGGCGACCTGATACGTTTGTGCTAATGAGTCTCAAGAATTGAATCCGGCATAGCCTACGCAGGCGGGTTTCGCATTGTATAGCCGAGGGCTAATGGCGGGTCGTTTGCAGCGCGAGCGCTGCCAGGACATCCAGATGCACATCGACGGGCCAATGCTTCAGCACTACAGCGATACGCTCAGCCTGAGCGCAGGCATCACGCACATCCGAAGAGCACGGCGCCAACATAGCCGGGCTCATCGTGGTCCTCTACCGGGTAACGAGCCGGCCCGTTACCACCTTTAAACGGCCCAAGTTGCGCAGCGCGCAATCCGTCGCCAGCCTCTACTCCGCCCACATCTGATCCGCGCCCGCTCGCCCATCCCCGTTGGTCAGGGTCGGGCGCCAGGTGACTATGACATCATCTTGATCCACTGTCGTCACCTGATTTGGTGGGCGCACACATTCCCGACAACATCGGCGATCTCCCACGGATTGGCGTGATCATGCAGATCAGGGCTATGTCCATGATTGCGAGCGCACTGCCAGGTGAAGCTCAACGAAATCCAGAATGCAGGCGATCCCGCTCAGCGTGGCGTCGCGCCCTCACGCCAACTGGTCGCGAATGGCGGCCAGGTTCTGGCGCGTCTGGGTCAGCCCACACTGCTGCAGGCTACGGTGCACCAGATGCGCCACCTCGGTAGTATCTGTCGCAGGGTCGTGGCAGTCAGGGGAAAAGTGAGCGTGCGCCCGTGTCCGTCCCGGATAAGCAGGCTCTCAATGCCCTTGGCTTCCCAGCAATGCAACCAGCGAGAAACGGCTTTAAGGATGGCGCAGACGTAGCAAGCGTTTGTGGGACGCCGCAGCTGGCGACACGCTGGACGCGATGTGCTTGATCGACCATTGGCGAGCGTCAGATTGCGCAGCGTCAATTTCGTGCCAGCGCTGAGTTTGTTGACATACATGATACGGGTCGTTCCTTGACCATCGAGAGTCACCAACCCCCCGCCATCGATCGTTGCCGCAGTGCGAATATCGAGGGTTGCCGCAATCGGGATAGTCACCGGCGCGCTGCCGCAGTTGAAGCGGATCTCGCCACCCGAAGCCAGCGCAGTTGCCAGGGCATCACGCGTGCAACTCGCTGGCGTTCCATCGCCGACGACACTGGCGGCGTGCGCGGGAGGCACTGGAAGAAACATACCGATGCCTAGCAGGACCATAATGATACGTATGTGCATATAATTCCCCTGACGATTACAGCGTCACGATGGCGGGCAACAAAGTTGCTGCCCGAACGAAACTGTAAACAAAAGGGGAACACGTGAAAAGATAGTTTTGATTACGGGGTGATCTCACTTGCGGAGCCGGAACAGGACTGCTGGCGACGTGGAGAATGTCGTACCAAGTCGCTCAACGGGTGATCTCAGTTGCGGCGCTGGAACAGGACTGCTGGTTCAATGTTACGTGCATATCGAGTTGCCATATGCTCACAAATGTTCTATACTACGTCCGAAATGACGAGCGTAGCGCTCTTGAAGGAACCACAGCATGAAGCACACCGAAGCGCTGCTGACCACATCGATGGGCATATCTGCACAAAAGCGGTCATTACCGAAACAGGGGCGATGTCAACAAGATAGACGATCAGGATCGCCCCGCACACGACTGGTATCGCTTCGTGCTGTCCTTTCCGCCACATGTGGTTCGCGAGTACCTTGAACGTTTTGGCATCGACTCGCGCCATCGTGTCCTCGATCCTTTCTGCGGCACCGGCACAACCATTGTTGAATGCAAAAAACTGGGCATTCCGGCCGTTGGTATTGAGGCAAACCCGCTTGCGCATTTTGTGGCGCAGGTCAAAATCGATTGGTCGCCTGACCCGGATGAATTGATCCAGCATTCCGAATACGTCGCAGAGCGTGCACGCGCGCAGCTCGAAGCCGACGGCATTGAGGATGATCCTTTATTTCCTTCGACGCAATGCGCTGATACGATCTCCAATCTCCGAACCCTTGAATCGGACGTGATGCACCTCTTACTGAAAAAACTCCATTAGCCCGCTTCCCTTGCATTTCTTGTCCTCCTCGATAC
>JAGHYV010000029.1 GCA_017743475.1 Roseiflexus sp.
TAAAAACTATTCGCAAGGAAAACATCGACCTCTGTGCCTTCAGCGGCGCGAAACCAGAAGGAGACCGTCACCGCTCCGGCATTGGCGGGGATTGTTATCTGCTGGCTCAATATCTGCTTCGGCGTCGGGAGATTGGGCAGTTGCGGACAATTGCTGCCATCGGCGTCCACACCCATCACGACCGCATAGCGCCCGGAGTAGACGAACTCAGCGCCAGCTGCTTGAGCGTCCACGAGCGCCACATTGCCGCACAATTCCCAACCTTCGCCCTCCTGCTCAAAACCACCGTCCTGGATCAGGTTCGCCGTGTTCATTGGACTCTGAGGCGGTGGCGATGCGATCACCACACTGCCAGCAAACCCGCAGACGCACACGAAAAACATGATCCTCCGGATGATCCTCACCATAAATGCGGTTCCTCTCCTTTCATCGCAGTCATCGGCTGATATACTCTTCCCGCTTCTCTTCCGGCAATCGTTCCGAACGTTCCTGTCCTGCCTGTTGCCGGGTAGAGAGCGACATATTGATGACTGTTCGCTTTTGGCATAACCAGTATAACAAAAAGCTGCCCGTTTTTCGTATAGATAAGGTTTTTATGAGATCCTTTTAATTTGATCTCCAGTCGCATCATTGGAAGTGCCGGGATCAGTGCGAACTGCGTCCCGGATCGTCGGAAGCGTCTTAATTTTGTGTTGAGGAATGGAAAAAATGGAGCAGTCGGATGAATATCAGAAGGTCAGGTCGCTGGAGTCTGGCAGAGCAAGACGATATCAGGCGCTCAAGCCATGCAGACGCCGGGGCGCATCACCATCGCCTGATGATAAAGATGGAGTCCACCGCTGATAATGCGCGCCTCACCGCGCGATGATCGGGAAATGCTGCCGATACACCGGCAACCCGGCAAGTTCGCGGTAGACCAGGTATGCCGGACGCCACCGTTCAGGCTCGCCATCAAGAGCGTAGCACGCTCCGCCAGGGCAATTCTCACCCGGCTGCGGCGGGCGGAATGGAATGCGCACCAATCCCCATCGCTGGGCATTCGGTCCGTCCGCTGGCGGAAAATCTTCGTACTTGAACCAGAAGATCCGCGCCACGTCGCCGCGCGCAGCCAGAGAGACGTACACATCGTACAGAAATGCTGCCTGTCCTGCTTCGGTCTGTGGCGGGATCGGTCCACGCGGTCCATCCACATCGAACCCGACGTTGTATCCGACTTCCGTGATCCAGAACGGTATCGTTGGATCGCCCGCTTCCTGCAACGCGGCGCGCATCCGGTTCAATCCGCGATCAACCAGCGCATCGTTCGGCGAGAGACGGATCTCTTCGGGGTACGGATGGTAGCCAATCCCATCCAGGGGCCAGCGACCCTGAGCATTCCTGAAACCCTGGAACGGCTCACTTGCGTACATCCGCTTCAGGTACTCTGCATCGGTCAGTATCGTTCGATCATCATATCCGCTCGTCGTGCCGCGCGGATGCAACCCGCCGAGAATGATCGCGGCATTCGCGCATCCATACGGTTCAGGGCGCGGCAGCGGCGGAATGCCGCGGCAGAAACGGTACAGTTTGGTGACCAGGCGCGCCGTAATGACCGGATCAATGCCGTCACCCGCCGGTCCGCCGGGCAGGTACCGCGGCAGACGGTTCTGCTCGTTCAACACCTGGTACGCCGCCACCCGGTCGCCGTACCGGTCGGCGATCATCAGCGCGCGCCGCAGCCACTCGTCCATGTAGCGGTTCACGCCGCCGCCGTAGATCGTTTCGGTGAACGGACCGGTGTTGAGCACATGCGCATCCGTGCCCTGGATGAGGTCGAAACTGAGCAACCCCAGCACCTTGAAGCCATGCCGGGGAGCGACTTCGTTGATGAAGTAGTCGTTTTTGGCAATCTCGCGTTCGATAAAATCCGGCGGCAACGGCGGATCGGCGTCAAGCGGCGCAGCAATCCGAAAATCGAGGCGCACCCAGCGGGCGCCCATCTGCGCCAGCGCCGTTCCCATGCGATCCTGGAAGGTCTTGTTCGGTTGACCGGGGAATGCCGGGTTGGTGTCGAAATCGAACCAGGGATCACGAATCACCATGCCCATGAAGTCCGGGGGAAGGGTAACCGGTGATTGAGGCAGCGCAATCGCTGCTGCGGGCATAGTTGTCACCAGAGGCATGATCCCCGCCCCGACCAGTATCAGCGCCGTCAGAACGATGCTGAACCTGGCAGGCGACATGGCATGACGTGGTGGACGTCGTTTTCGCACGCTACTCGCGCCCTCTCGAGTCGCCTTCTGCACCGATCTCGTCGATGCGCCGTCGCACGCCGAACGCGATACCCGCCGCCAGCGCGCTCGATGCGATTGCTAGCGACAACCCAATCATCGGTCCTGCCAGACTCTCCTGGCGCGGCTCGGTCGGTGCAGGCGTCGGTTCAACTGCCAGCACAACCGGAGACCCAACAGCGATGCTCAGCAGCAGTGCCGCGATCACCATCCAGCATGCGCTCCAGCGCAGTGCACGAACCTGGTGCATGGCGTGTCATTCTTCCTGCAACGGCTTCGAGCGTGCGCTACGCATCCCGGCGTGCACAATGCGCCGAAGCCATCTCCAACTCTGGATGAAAAGCGCCGGACCACAAAGAATGATCCCCAGCGCCAGTACAATAATCACTATCCCGGACAGCTCCGTCTCGACCACGTCAACGTTCCTTTATGTGCACAATCTGCAACGCTGATCATTCGTGCACACTATACCATTTGCATCATCGCTGCGGGATAAAGAGCCGATGAGAACATCGCCAGGACTGATGAAACACCAGCAGCAACTGCGCCGCCTCTCTGCAAGCTGACATCATCGACCTACAATCGCGTCACCTTCACGAAATTCGTTGCGCCGCACGCGGCAATCGGATGCCCGCCGGTCATCACGATCTGATCCCCCGGAAGGGCATATCCCCGACCGATCAGCACGTTGCGCACTGCATTCTCCAGATCGTCCAGCCGATCAACATAGGGACACAAGAGCGGTGTGACGCCCCATACCAGGTTCAGTTGCCGATAGACTGCTTCAGACGGCGTCAGCGCAAAGATTGGTGTCTTTGGGCGCTGCCGTGCTACCAGACGGGCAGTGCTGCCGCTCATCGTGAATGCGACAATCGCAGTCACCGGTAGCGCCTGCACGATTGCATGCACTGCGGAACTAATCGCCGCTGCGACCGTTGGTTGCTCATGGAAACGCCAGATGATCTGGTGACTGTGGTCGCCGCGTCGCCCGCTGGCTTCGGTCACTTCAGCGATGCGCGCCATCATCTGCACCGCTTCGACCGGATACGCGCCGGTGGCAGTTTCGCCACTGAGCATCACTGCATCTGTGCCATCGATGATCGCATTGGCGACATCGCTCGCCTCGGCGCGCGTTGGACGCGGGTTGCGGATCATCGAGTCAAGCATTTGTGTGGCTGTGATGACCGGCTTGCCCGCCATGTTCGCCGCCTCGATCACCTGTTTCTGGATAATAGGCACCTGCTCAGGCGGCATTTCAACCCCCAGGTCGCCGCGCGCAACCATGATGCCGTCCGCCGCTTCCAGAATGGCTTCGAATTCGTGCAGCGCTTCTGGCTTCTCGATCTTTGCAATGACCGGCGTTGATGCACCAGCTGCAGCGATCTGCGCCTTGATTTCTACTAGATCCGACGCGCGCCGCACAAATGAGAGCGCCACATAGTCCACCCCCTGCGCCAGACCAAAGAGCAGGTCACTGCGATCTTTGTCGGTCAGCGCCGGTGCACTGACGGCAACGCCTGGGAGATTAATACCCTGGTTTTCGCGCAGTTCGCCGCCAACGACAATCTCAGTTTCCACGTCATCGCCGGAAACACGCACGACCTGTGCTTCGATCAAGCCATCGGAGATCAGGATGCGGTCACCGGGACGAACATCGCGGGGGAGTGAAGCATAGGTCGTGCTTACCAGACTCGCAGTTCCCGCGACGTTGCGCGTTGTGATCGTAAAACGGGCACCAGGCTGGAGCATCACTGGCTTGTGATCAACCAGCGAACCAGTGCGAATTTTCGGTCCCTGCAAATCTTGAAGCAGCGCCAGTGGTCGTCCTTTGCGCGCAGCAATCTCGCGCAACATCTGAATCCGTTGAGCGTGATCGTCATGGGCTCCGTGCGAAAAATTAAGCCGCGCGACATCCATGCCAGCATCAATTAGGCGTTCGATCATGTCCGGGGTGCTGCTGACCGGTCCGATCGTCGCAACTATTTTTGTACGGCGCATATGCTCCTGCTTCGTTACGGGGCGACGGTCACGAGCGGTGCGAGTTTTGCCAGCAGCGCAGGACCAATGCCTTCCACTTTGCCGAGATCATCGACCGATTGAAACGGTCCTTCGCGTTCGCGCCATTCGACAATGCGATTCGCCAGAACGTTGCCAATGCCTGGCAGGGCGTCGAGTTCCGCAACTGTCGCGCGGTTCAGGTTCAGCAAGCCACCGGAGTTGCCACTCTTCGCGCTCTCTGCTGGCGTGGTCTCCGCTGCTGCGGTCGCATCCCCGATCCACGGAACACGCACATGCTGACCATCGGTGATCGGGGCTGCCAGGTTGATACGCTCAATGTCGGCATCGTCGCTCAAGCCGCCAGCTGCCAGCACCAGGTCTTTGACCCGTGCGCCGCCGGGGAGTCGGTAGACATCCGGCGCACGTACTGCCCCACTTACGTAGGCAACAATAAACGGGATGGCTGTCGGTATCGCCGGACGCTCCGCTGCTGTCCGACCTCCTGTCTCTTCGGTGAGCTCCTCATCGACGACGAATTCTGTGGTTGCTACGGATGGCGCTATCGGTGGCGCCATATACTCCAGGATTGTCTGTCCGAGCACGCCAGCACCGAGCGCAAACAGGAGCGCGGCTGCGACCAGCGCCTTGCGCTGCGCTAATTTGCTGAGCAGTTCCATACCAGCGCCTCCAGGAACACAACAGTTGCGTGTGGGAAGCAGGAGACTGCCATCCCTCTGCTGTTCATTATCCTGGAAGCGCGCGTTCTTCTCAACGACCGATTCGTCATCCCTGCCAGGAACCCATTCGTCCCCTGCCTGACTGTTGCTTTCTGCCTATGCAACCGTCCGGTTCTGTGTCGCTGTTGTCCCGTGTCAACATTATAATCAATATCAATCTTCCACGTTCAACGTTCCACTCCCAGGTGCGGTTGTTTTTGCCCGCTTTTTACCGGTAGATGTCTTCGTTCGCTTTGTCGCGGGTTGTTCCTCCGCCTCTGCCTCCAATGGCGCGTTATTGTCGGGCGTGTAGTTTGCAACTTCATCAAGCGAGTTCACCAGGTAGTCGCACTTTGGATAACGACCACACCCGAAGAAAGGTCGCCCAAACTTGCCGCGCCGCTCCAGCAATTCACCCTGACGACACTTCGGGCAGGTTACGCCGGTCGCCTTTGGTGGTGGTACCGGCTTCCCCTGTTTGTCGAGGCGTCGGGTATTTTTGCACTCCGGGTAGCCGCTACATCCCAGGAACGGACCAAACCGGCTCTTCTTCAGCACCATCGGTCGTCCGCACAGCTCACAGATGACATCACTCACTTCCGGCGCGGCTGGCGCATCGATCACGATGCGTCCCTCGCCGTCGCGGTGAAAGTCACTGGTGAAATCGCACTCCGGGTAGCGGTTGCACGCCAGGAATTCGCCATTCTTGCCGAACCGGACCGCCAGTTGCCCCTGACTGCACTTCGGGCAGGTCAGGTCGGTGAGAATCTCCTCGCGCTTGACATTGCGCATACTGCGCTGCGCGTCCGCCAGTTTCTGCTCAAACGGCTCGTAGAAGGCGCGCAATACCGGCGTCCACTCTTTCTCTCCTTCGGCGATGTCATCGAGTTGCTGCTCCATTTCCGAAGTGAAGCCATAATCGACGATGCTGGGGAAGTGCTGCACCAGCAGGTCGGTCACGACCTTGCCAAGTGTGGTTGGCACGAGTTTTTTATCCACAAGTTCAACGTACTCACGCTCAATAATCGTCGAGATGGTGGGTGCATAGGTCGAAGGACGACCAATGCCGAGACGTTCCAACTCCTTCACCAGGCTGGCTTCGGTGAAACGCGGCGGCGGCTCGGTGAAGTGCTGTACCGGCAACAGTTGCACCAGCGTGAGCACATCCCCCTCTGCAAGCAGCGGTAACCGCCGTTCGCTATCCTCATCCTCCTCGCCTTCGTCCAGGCTGACATTGTAGACTGCCAGGAATCCGGGGAACTTCAGAACAGAACCGGTGGTTCGGAAGGTGTACGGGTCAGGGTCATTGCCTGCACTGTGCTCGATCCCCCGCCCCGCGCCAATGTCCACCGTCGTGCTGTCGAATACCGCTGCCTCCATCTGACTGGCAACGAACCGTTTCCAGATCAACTCATAGAGACGATACTGATCACTCGTCAGGTAGGGTTGCACCTGTTCTGGCGTGCGTCGGCTAAGGGTCGGACGGATGGCTTCGTGCGCCTCCTGCGCCCCTTTGGCCTTCGTTTTGTAAACCGGCGGTTTGGGCGGCAGGTATGCTTCGCCGTACCGCTCGCGAATGACAATGCGCACCTCTTCTTGCGCCTCATGTGATACGTTCACGCTATCGGTGCGCATATACGTGATAAGACCTACCAAACCCTCATCACCGCCAATATCCACTCCTTCGTACAACTGTTGCGCCACTGCCATGGTGCGTTTGGCGGAAAAACCGAGTTTGCGCCCGGCTTCTTGCTGCAACGTGCTGGTAGTGAACGGCGGCGGCGGACTGCGTCGCTTATCGCGGCGCGTCACCTTACGTACGATATACGCAGCGCCTTCCAGATCGGCAACAATTTCCTGCGCTTGCTCACCTGAGCCGATGTCGAACTTCTCGAGTTTCCTGCCAGCGCGCTCGATCAGCACGGCGCGAAACGGTTCGTGCACGTCCTGCTTAAGCAGATCGGCTTCGATCGTCCAGTATTCCTGCGGAACGAACGACTCGATCTCGCGCTCACGCTCGACGATCAGGCGTACTGCAACTGATTGCACCCTCCCGGCGGACAATCCGCGTCGCACTTTCTCCCACAGGAGTGGCGACAGTTTGTAGCCTACCAGACGATCCAGCACACGACGCGCCTGCTGTGCATCGACTAGTCGGCGATCAATGTCGCGTGGCGATGCCATTGCACTGCGCACTGCACTGGGCGTGATTTCGGTGAAGACAACCCGATACACTGGCTTTCCACGCGGGATTTTCGCTGCCTCGGTGATATGCCAGGCGATAGCTTCCCCCTCGCGGTCTGGATCGGTCGCCAGATACACGGCATCCGCCTGGCGAATCGATTTACGCAGCGCGGCAATGATTTTCTCCTTGCCCGGCGAAATCTCATATATCGGCGTAAAGTTCGCATCGAGATCAACACCAAGGTCGCTCTTCGGCAGATCACGAACATGCCCCATCGAAGCCTCGACCCGATACCCCTGACCGAGATACTTCTGGATGGTGCGTGCCTTCGCTGGCGACTCGACAATAACCAGTTTCTCGCCCATATCCTGTCCAGCTTCGGTCGTTGCCTGTATGCGCATGTTGCATACAGGCAGCGACTATACCACAAGAATGACATTGTCTCTCTGGGTTTTCGATCTTAACCCATTCGCGCACTATAAAGGCTGGCGATCTACATGTCAAGATCATTAGCAGTTCTCACAGAGGTCGAAACCTAATTGACAAGATTGAACACCCCTAAAGTCATGCCTCCCATGCGGCGACCGGAATGATAGTTACCGAGTAATTGCTCCGCTCTAGCCCACGCAGACGGGCTCCGCGTTCCATAGCCAAGGGGTTTAGCTCGACGGCAAGAGACGCATACCGGATCAAGTTCTCAACCTTACGTTAGCCTGACGGATGTAGTCCCATGGCCATTTCGGGATACTGGATTTATAGCAGTTCTCACAGAGTTACTTCTGAGAATGACGCACCCCACGCGATGGAAATAATTTCCGGTCTGCACTCTGCTAGACGCGGGCGCCTCGCGCGACACGACAGACCTGGACAAGGGTCAATGTGTCTGAGAACTGCTATAGTTTTCAATCTTCAACATTTTAGTCTACACTCCGCTGGAGTCGGGCGCCTTGTGCGATACAAACGTGGAAATGTCAACGTATCTGAGAAATGCTGATGAAGTTCGCATGGTATAATCTGGCTCCTGGTTCTCAGTTCCCGGTTCTTAGTTCTCAGTTCTTAGTTCTCAGTTCCCGGTGACAATTATTGCTCCCGTTACCCTGATCCTCATCATTCTGGTGCTCATTCTCACCGGCGCGTTGATCGCTTGCGCGTTGCCGGTTGCCTGGCGTACCAGCGATCCGATCGAACGCTGGTTCGAATATGCCCTGATCGGCGCGCTGCTAAACGGATGGCTGGCATTCACCCTGGCGCAGATTGGCATCTTCTCTGCGCCGCTGCATGTCGCTGTGGTTGCCGTTCTCTGCATCATCGCCACACTGATCCGCCGCGCACTCGGCAGTCAACCTGCCACCCCCGACGTTCCACCCGCTACCCCTGACGTTCCACCTGCCACGTTCAACGTTCAACCTTCAACGTCCGGCGGTCAGCCTGCAACACGCAACCAACGTTCTACCTTCAACCTTCCACGCCCAACGTTCAACCTTCAACCTTTAACCTTCAACCTCCTCCTCCCTGCCATTCTGCTGCTCTTTGTCTTCCTCATTACTCCTCCGTTCGAGACGATCATCGGTGTGCGCGATGCGGGCGTGTATGCGAATGCCGGATTCATCATGGCGCGCACCGGTTCGCTGACCTTCACCGATCCGCTGGTGGCGCAGATTGCTGCCGATCAGCAATCTCCCGATCCATCGCTTGCCGATGCCGCCCGTCAGGCGGAAACCAACGTTCTTAGCGTGCAGAATGCGCAGCGCTTCATTGCGACCCGCCTGCGCGCCGCAGGGTTTTTTATCGATCAGGGCGACCTTGAACACGGGCGTGTCGTCCCGCAAGGATTGCACCTCTTCTCCGCTTGGATCGGATTGCTTGCTGCATTCTTCGGGATGCACGGCGGATTGCTGGCGCCAGCAGTTACCGGTCTGCTTGGCGTCTGGAGCGTTGCTTTGCTCGGTCGGCGCATCGCCGGTTCGTGGGTCGGGCTGCTGGCAGCGCTCTTCCTTGCACTTAATGCCGTCCAGGTCTGGTTCAGTCGCTATTCCACCGCCGAAACAACTGCGCAGTTCCTCATCTTTGCCGGACTCTACGCCTTCGCCAGAGCCTTTGGATCTTCGACGTTCAACGTTCAACGTTCAACCTTCCACCTTCCACCTTCAACCTTCAACGTTCCACCTTCAACCTTCCACGCCCTGCTCGCCGGGTTGGCATTCGGACAACTCGCCCTGACGCGCATCGAGTTCTTCCTGATCACAGGACCGCTGGCACTCTACCTGACCTTCATCTGGATTGCACGTCGCTGGACGCCGCCGCATACTGCACTGCTGGCGGGTGCCGGGGTGATGCTGTTGCATGCCGGATTGCAGATCGTGTTCCTGGCGCGCGCCTATTTCTTCGATACGCTCTTCGCCCGTCTGCAAGATTTTGCGCTCACCGCAGCCCTGGCGCTGCCGTTTCTCACCCCAACGTTGCGCCAGATCTACCTGCTGCGCCCCTGCTCACGCCTGACGATGCAGCCCTGCCCGCCGATCGCCGGGATGCCGCCGACTACTGATGCACCACTCAACTGGACCCGTATCGGCACCGAACTTCTCGTCGTCATCCTGATCATCATTGTCCTGATCGCAGTGCGTCGCCTGAATCTGATCACCCATCTTGTGCCGCTACTTGCGCGTCTGAGCCGACCACTGCGTCTGATCGCTGCGGTTGTCGTCATTGTGCTTGGAGGGTATGCGTACCTTATTCGTCCGCAAATCTTGTCGCTTGCGACTGTTGCCGCACTACCTGCCTGCCTGACGCCAGCGCAACTGACCAGCCCACAGGGTGCGTGTCTGACTCTCCAGGGGTATGTCGGGGCACCGATTGCGACCCCCGCGTATGTCGATCCGCTCGCTGGATGGATTGATCATCTCATCAGTACGGCACGCGGTCGTTCCACTCCGACGCGCGAAGCCTGTATTGCACTGCGCCGCGAGATGCTGCCGCCATTTGCCGATGGGCGTACCATGCCAGAAGTCATTCGAGATGGTCTGATCCGCGAGTCGGACATTGCACCGGAGATCCTTGCTGCTCTGCGCGCCTGCGACCGCTACGTGCTGCGTGACCTGTTCGGTGTGGCGCAGGCAAACCTGGTGCGCCTTGGATGGTATTTGTCGCCGCTGGGGATCGCACTTGCTCTTGCTGGTCTGGCACTAATGGTCTACCGTATCAACTCGAACTCCTGGCTTTTTTTGGTTATTGCTGCAATTGCATCGGTTGTCTTCCTACGGCTGACCTACGGTACCAGCGATCAGCACTATATTTACATCATGCGGCGCTACGTACCGCATATCTATCCAGCGTTCGCCATCGGCATCGCTTATGCCATCATGCATCTGACTCCCGACCTGCGATCGTTTGCCGATATGGTGCGATCCGTCGTGCGGAAGGTGCATCGCAATGTCTTAACAGGACTGCAACGTCCAATAGTGTTCAACGTTCAAGGTTCAACGTTCAAGGTTCCACCTTCCACATCTGACGCTCAACCCTCAACGTCCAACCTTCCACGTCCAACCTTCCACGTTCAACGTTCGACGTTCAACGTTCAACCTTCCACACCCAACGTTCAATGCCCGGCGCCCAACGTTCAACCTTCTGCGTCCAACGTTCAACGTCCAACCTTCAACCTTCAACCTTCCACGCCCAATGTTCAACGCCCGACGCCCGACGTTCAACCTTCAACGTCCAACCTTCAACCGTCCACACCCAATGCCCAACGCCCGACGCCCAGCACCCAACATGCAACGTTCAACGTTCAACGTCCAACCTTCAACCTTCGTGTTCTCCTCACCCTTGCCCTTGTCCTGTTCCTGGTCGTCACCGGCAGACCGATCTACCGCCACACCGAATATGCTGGAGCGATCACACAGATTGGCGCAATGGCAGCCCAACTCGATCCAGGTGCGATTGTGCTCATGCGTGGCGGCGCTCCATCGTATACGCAGGCACGTGACATCCCCGACCTGCTGGCAACACCGCTCACCTTTGGGTTTGGGGTTGACGCATTCGCACTGAAGAGCCGCGATCCCGGACGCTACGCACCGCAACTGGCGCGCTACCTCCGTCGCTGGCACGAGCAGGGGCGCCCGATATACCTGGCGGTCAGCGCTAGCGGTGCGCTGACCCTCCCCGGATGGCGTCTCGAACCGGTCGGGCGACTGCTCCTCGACCTGCCGGAATACGAACAACCGACCGATCACAAACCCTCCGCTGTGCAGCGATTCACCCTCGACTTTGCACTCTATCGCATGACACCTGGCGAGACGGCAGAAGCGCCACCGGTCATTCTGCCCGACGACTACGCCTACCAGGTGCGCGGGGTCTACCGTGCGGAGCGTATGAACGACCGTCTGATCGCCTGGACCGACGGCGACGCGCTATTCCGCCTGCCGGCGCCGACTGCTGAGCCGCTGAGCATCTCAGTGACACTGGCATCCGGTGCGCGCCCGGCGGCGTCTATCGGCGAGACATGCCTGGCGCTCGCTGCTGAACCCGGCTTCTCCGTCGAAGAGGCAGAACAGGCAGTATTCACCACACCGGTATGCGTCACTCCCGACATCGAACCAACCACCGTCACGCTGGCGATTGATCCCCGCCAGATGCCCCCATCACCAACCGGGCATCTCCTCCTGCGCGTGCGCAGCCCTGCCTTCATACCCGCCCGCGACAATCCCGCCAGTCACGATCCGCGCCGCCTGGGGGTGCAGATTATGGGGTTAGGGGTTCGTCGGGCGGCGCTCTCAACGCAGGCAGAGACCGTTCCGCCACCGACGTACCAGCGTAGCACCCGGTCGTATGGTCAAGACCTCAAGGGTCGGGGACGCCCTTCATCCCGGCTTACAGACAACCTTCAACCTTCAACTTTCAACGGATAACGTACCACCCCCTCTTCCCTCTTGTCATCAAACCTTAATCTTCGATCCGTCTCAGGACTAACGGACTATTGAGCGAGCGCAACCGCCTCTCTATAATGCCAGTAGAGGATGGAGACCGGAAGGGACAGAGCATGCCCAGGCGATCAACAGGTCAATCGCTGGTTGAGATGGCGCTGATCGCACCGATCCTGTTCGCGCTTCTGTTTGCGATCGTCGATCTCGGCTACTACATCTGGGGATATTCGACCCTGTTCAGCGCGGCGCGCGCTGGCGCCGAGGCGGCGTCGCAACTGCCGCCCTACCAGTCGCGGCTGGCGCTGCGCGCTCAGGGCGATCCAGGCTGGCTCGACGACCCGTGCGTGAATCGCATTCTGGAAGTCACCAACGACTCGACCGGCTTTTTCCCGGTCGATGTCAATCAGGTAACGATCCTGTACCCGAACAGCGCCGATCCCAACCCGCGGCGATTGGGCGGCGTTATTGAGGTGCAGATCGACTATGTCATCGAGCCGCTGACGCCGCTGGTCAGTTTCATCAACACCATGTTGGGCGACAACGGCACGATGCGTATCAAAGTGACGGCGCAGCGAACGATCGAAAGTCTGGGGAACAATCCGAACTTTGCAAACGGCATCGCCTGCACGGAACCGACGCCGTAGCAACCGGCGAGGGAGACACGATTATGGTACGACGATTTCAACCAGGACAGGCGCTCGTCGAGTTTGTTATCGCCTCGACGCTCATCCTGCTGCTGCTGGCGGCTGCGGTCGATATCGGGCTGCTGTTCTTCAACATGCAGGGGTTGACCACCGCTGCACAGGAAGGCGCCACGTATGGCAGTCGTTATGTGATCGTCCGATCGGATGGCGCGGTCGATCTTGATTACGACATGATCCGCATGCGCGTGCGCCAGGAAGCAGGAACGACCGGCGGCATCAACTTCGTCAATATGTACGATCTCAACAGTGATGCCATTCCCGACGCCGCCGATACCAACGGCGACGGCGTGCTCGACCAGTTCCAGTACTTCCTCGACCAGAACGGCGACGGGCGCGCAATCGGCGATCCGGTGACCGGGCTGATCCCCGCAGGAACCGAACCGTCCGGCTACGTCCGGTTGATCGATCACTACATCCTGGTGCAGGCCATCGAGGATGTCTTCCCCTTCAATGGCAATCCGCTGGGACCGGAGGACGCCGACGGCAATCGCGCCAACGACCTGGCGCCCGACGTGGATACAACGCCCTGCGCCAACCTGGCGGATCCGAACCGGCAGTGCTATGTCTTCGTCATTGTGAAATCCGACTACAATACCGTGTTTGGCTTCACGCCCGCCTTTGGCGATAAGGTGCCGCTCAGTTCGCGCTTTGTCATGCCGCTGCGCGCCGGGTTCGTATCACCGGGTGCGCCGACCAATACGCCGGTTGTGCAAACCAACACGCCAACACCCACACCGACGGATACGCCAACGCCAACCGCAACCAACACGCCAACGCGCACACCGACGAATACGGCATCGCCGACAACAACGAATACGCCGACCAATACGCGCACGCCAACCAATACGCCGACGCGCACCAATACGCCGACGCGCACCAATACGCCGACGCCCAGCAATACGCCGACGCGCACTCCCACATTCACGCCGACCGCCACGCCATGCGCTGGTGGTACGGGCAACGGTCTGCGCGGCGACTACTTCATCTACACGCCGGGCGGCAGCGTGGGAACGACGAACTTCTTCCCCGGCGCGCCGGTGGCAAGCCGCACCGAAAATATCAACCGGCCGCAGAACGATACCTCGCCCATTGCTGGCGTAGGAAAGGATTACTTCTCCGTGCGCTGGACGGGTCAGGTCGAGCCGCTGTTCAGCGGGGAGTACACCTTCTATGCCGATACCGATGATGGTGTGCGCGTGTGGGTCAATGGCGTCCGGATCATCAACGACTGGAAAAGGAAAACCGAGTCCAGTGAAGTGAATGGCAAGATCACCCTGACCGCCTGCCAGCGGGTCAGCATTACAGTTGAGTACTTCGAGTGGACCGGCAACCAGAAAGCGATCCTCAGATGGGAGCATGCGAACCAGCCGAAGCAGGTCATTCCGGTTGCGCGGCTCTACTCCAGCGGCACGCCGCCGGCAACGGCGACCCGTACGCTGACGCCGTCGCGCACGCCGACGTTCACGCCGAGCAACACGCCAAGGCCGACCAACACGCCGACGCCGAGCAACACGCCGAGGCCGACCAACACGCCGACGCGCACCAATACGCCGACCAATACGCCACCGGCGACCAATACGCCGACGTTCACGCCGACATTCACACCGACACGCACGCCAACGTTCACACCAACACTGACGCCGTCGAACACGCCAACCCGAACACCGACGTTCACGCCAACGCGCACGCCAGACACTGCTACGTAAGCATACCCTCGCCTGGCGGATCGTCACACCTCCGCCAGGCGCACAAACCAATACCAACCGCGCGCCTGACTGCTGGCGCCGCATGCACGATGGTCGTTTCGATAATCGGTACAACACAAACAGGAACAAGAGGTGGCGGTTATGAAACAACGCTTTTACCACAAGACAGAAGGGCAGAGTGTGGTCCTGATCGCTGGCATTCTGGCGCTGCTGATCGGTATGGCTGCTCTGGCTGTCGATCTCGGCGTAACCTACGCCGAACAGCGAAACATCGTGCGCGGCACCAACGCAGCGTCGCTGGCTGGTATGAACCGCCTGATCAGCGGCGGTCGCGATGCCGATGTCGCCCGCGCGATCTATGAATCCCTGCGCTCGAACGGCATTCAGGTCACACCTCCCGGCGAGGCGCCGCAACCGGGTGACCGCTCGTTTGAGGCGATCTACCTGGGAAGTGATGGCGCGCCGATCCCTGGAGCATGCAGTCGCGTCGGCGCGTGCGCTTCCCAACGCCCCGAGGGTGTGAAGTACATTCAAATCCGTCTCGACGGCAAAGTGGAGACCTACTTTGCGCGCCTCTTCGGTCAGAGCCAGTTGCCCGTCGGCGCTACCGCTTACGCCAGTGTCGGTGCGTGTGCAACCGGTTATTACCCGTTTGGCGTGCGCTCAACGGTCGGCGGGCAGCCCATGTTCGATGAATATGGGTTCGCCGACTATGATGGCTTCTACGAAGACGAAACCTATGTGCGGCTGCGCTATAAGCGCCTCTATCTTCGCACCGAGAGCCATCCAAACGGTGGCTTCAGCCTGCTGCGCTGGCGTAACAACATTCCTGCTGGCAATACAAGCGCGCTGGCAGAGATGTTGACCGGCGACGGCACCTACAGTCAGGGATATGCTGAAGCGCCCTGGCCCGAGATTGTCCAGGGCAACGATGGTCCGACCCGTCCCGACTCCTATCCGTTCGAGCCGAATGCAATCAATGCTGGCGATTGGGTGTACGGGAACGTGTTCAGTGGCAACCCCTTCAACGGGCAGGTACTCAACCAGCTTGAGACGCTGAAGCGCAACCGCACCTTGATGACCCTGCCGATGTATCGCTTCGACAATGGCAATATTACCAATCCTGCATACTACATTGAGCGCTTCGGCGCGTTCCTGCTGGTCAACTATGGCGTGGATAACGACGGACGGGTGCCCGATGGTCCCTGGATGGAACTGGCATACGTCCGTGAAGGCGGGCAGTGCGCCAACCTGGTGACCGGCGCGCCTCCAACGAACAACTTCACTGTCGGCGGGAGTGTGACCTACATCCCGCGCTATCGGACCTATCCCGACCTGAACCGACCGGTGCAGTTCCTGCTCATCCTCGACGTTTCCGGTTCGATGTCCTGGACGTTCGATGGGCGCGGCGTTCAGAACGGGCAGGTTGTGACCTGTACCAATCCTACTCAGAGGTGTGTGTCGATTGAAACTGCTTGGCCCAACGCGCAGGAACGCCGGATCTATATCGCAAAGCAGGTGCTGTACAGGTTTGTCCGGCAGATCGATCAGGATCGGCGAAGTGGTCTCCGACCGCACGATGTCGTCCGAATGGTGACATTTACCGGACGTCTGGGGAACTACGTCAACAATGAAGGCAGGGTTGGCGATAATAATCGCGCGCTGAACGAACTGACCGATGTGCTGCCAGCCGGTTGGACGAATGACCTGGCAACGCTTGAGGCAGCGATCCGCAACGCTGGCATGGTGGACGGTGATCCATACATGACGGCAGGCGCAACACCGAGCGCCGTCGCGTTCGCCCGCGCCAGCCAGGTGTTTGCCTCAGCGCCCAAATTCGCCCCCAATGGGTTGGAGTATCGCCGCGTGGTGATCTTCGTGACCGATGGCGTGGCAAACGTGCTGCGCAACGGGATGCAGAACAACTATGGGGAAGGATGTGAGCTGGGCGCTGAGAACGTCGGTTGCCAGATGGGCGATCCGTTGCCGGACGGTAGCCTGCGTCCGCTCAATGCGATGGTGGCAGAGGCGCAGGCGCTCAAAGAGACGTACATCCATCCGAGCGATGGTGCAGTCTACGTGGTTGCGCTTAGCCCGACCTTTGAAATCACCGGTCTGAACCTGGTCGCCAGCCAGCCCGACTATGTCAAGCGCGCCGACATGCCGAATCAGTTGCAGCAGATCTTCGACGACATCCAGGTCTCGGCGATCCAGGGCGACTGCACACCAGCTCAAGGCGAAGAGCGCGACACGATGGCGCCGTCGGAGGTGCCAACCGACCTGCGACCTGAACTGACGGATCGTATCGTCGGCAAGGTAACGCTCACCGACGCCAACAACAATACGCGCGAAGCCTGGATCACTGCCGATCCGATTACGCGCAAACTATCGTATGCAATCACGAATGTGCCACCGGGTCAGTACACGCTGCGCGCCTGGCTTGGCCACCGCGTGCTGCCACCACAGGGGGACGGTATCCCACGTGATAAGTACGAACTCATTGTGCGCGGTCCGAGCACCAGCACCGAAATACCGGTGACGGTCAGCGCCGGACGCAGTCTTGGCGGTGTGATCGGCGTGCCGCTCAAACTCGATCTGAATGATAACGTCTGCCCGACACCATAACCAGCGCCGAACCCGACAGGCGTCAAGCTGCCTGTCGGGTTGCCCTCAGCCTCACAGACTGCCTCAGACTGTGAGGCCGACTGTTTGATTGTCCCTGTGATAATCTCCATTGCCTGTATCGGCGCGTCTCTACTGGCGCGTAACCTCTCTTCCGCCAGGTTTCCAAGGAGGTGTATGCATCATGACTCGAACCACACGCATGCCGACCACGGTGCGCGCGCTGACACTCGTCGTCACGCTGCTGACCGTTCTTGCGATCCTTCCACCCGCACCGGTCGCCGCCAGCGTGATCAAGGTTGTTGCCCTGGATGATACTCAGCCGGAGTTCGGCGCCGGTTCACGCACCCTGACCGCAGTTATTCCAACGACGCTGAGCAATGATCCGATATCCGGGCAGGTGACCGAACCGTATGCCGGCGCCAAACCCGGCGATCAGGGCGGGCTTGCCATGGCTGCCATTCGCGCACTGCGCTGGGGCGCCATCCCGGATAGCCCGCTCCCCGCAGCCCGCACCGAAATCGGCGCAGCGGTCATCGGGAACACGATCTGGGTCATTGGCGGTTCTTCAGGTGGCACGGGGTATCAAAGCACCGTCTACCGCGGAACGGTCAACACGAATTATGGACAGCCCGGCGCCGGTGTGATTACCTGGGTGACGTCCACGCCACTGCCATCCGTCAGCCATGCAGATACGTCGACGTTCAACATTGCGCCGCGAACCAACGCAGCGGTCGCCGCGCTGCGCACCAGTGGCAACGCGGGGTATCTCTACGTGATCGGCGGCGCGGTCTCCAGTGGGATCGACACATTCTCGAGCAACTCGGTGATCGTCGGCGATGTCGATGCGAATGGGAACCTGACCTGGCGCACCTCGCCGACGTACAGACTTCCATCGAATGTTGGGCTGGAAGGCGCGCGCGCGTTCGTGCATACAACTGCTGCCGGCAAGACATTCCTGTACGTCGTCGGCGGGCGAAACGATCCGCCTGGACTGGTCGGTCCGACGCTTTCCAATCGCGTCTACTACGCCGAGATCAACCCGTCGAACGGTAATCTTAACCTCGGCGGCGACAACCGCACCTGGCAATCGATGATTATGCCGCAAGCCGTATGGAACACTGCCGTGACTGTTGGGCGCTACACGAATGCGGACGGAACGGTAACGCAGGATCTGTTCTTCATCTACGGTGGTGGAACGAGCGCCACTTCCGAAAATGTGGATACTGGCACCGTCTGGAAAGGGGTGATCAACCCGACCACCGGCGCAATCACATGGGAGGATAGCACCACCGGCGGGAACGCCGTTATCCCCGGCAATCGCAACAGTCACGGCGCAGTTGAGTTCGGCGGCGCAATCTACCTGATCGGCGGGCGCAGCGGCGGCACGATCAATCGCAATGGCTATGCCTCCTATGTCGATCCGGCCAACCTGCGCATCTTCAAAGATGGAGCGCTCAACTTCTATCAGGACGACTTCGGCGCGCTGCCTTTTGCAGCAAATCCTGGACGGCGCAATGCGGGTGTGGTGCTGGTGCCGACCAGCAACCCGAACTATGCGTTCGCCTACCTGATCGGCGGCACCGATGGAACCGCGCCGTCCAGTCAGGTCTTCCGCGCGACGATCGGACCCAACCTCGACGACCAGACCTTCTATCCGCCGACCGGCTACTACTACTCGAAGCCCTTCTCGATGCTCGACCTGATCAACGAGCAGCAGGCCACCGTGCGCAAAATGACCTGGCTGACGAATATCGATCAGGCAAATGGCGGTGATATTGAAGTCGAGTACCGCGTCTACTCCCCGTCGAGCGGCAACTGCGCCGACACGGAAGGTGGATGGACGCAGGCGCGTGATCCGGACGCCGGTGGAACGCGCTTCTCGAAGTTCAACCCGAGCGGCGCGGCGTATGCCATCAATGCCCAGGAGTATAGAGAGAGTCAGTGGCTCCCGCCGGGCAACTGCTTCCAGTACCGCCTCACCTTCCGCCGCGGCTCTGTCCCGAACGCCTCGCCGGTGCTGCTACGCCTGGGCATGGAAGTGATCATTCCGGGCAACCCCGATCTGAACTGGCCCGCCAATGCTGTCACCACCACCCAGAACACTGATGGCACCACCAGAGGCGTCGAAGTGCGCCTGCGCAACCAGAACCTGACCGACAGCGGACCGACGCAACCGGCGAATGTGTGCCATTCATCGCAACCGGGGTGCAATCCGGAGGGTACATTCTTCGTTGATGTGTTCATCTTCCCGCCGGGTGTAACGCCGATCTCGCCAACGTTGCCGCTGTTCGCTCCTGGAGGCGATAGCCTGAGCAACCCGGCGCTCGCGCCATACCATCGCGCCTGTCTGCAAATTCCGAAGTGGGTGATGCAGAAGGATACTACGTTCCTGATAGCGGAGACATTCCGTTGGAGCGACATCAAAGCAGTCGGTATCAGCGGATGTGTCTCGGCTGCAACCAATGCCAGCAGAGGAACCGGTAAAATCCTGCGCGATTTCTTCGATCAGGGCAACGGAACCTATAAGGTTATTCTGGTTGCCGATACCGACACAGATCTGAAAGGATTGGTGTACGAGTCTGATGTGCCAAGCGGCGACCATGTGGCGGAACGGAACAATGTCAGCGCCATCTTCGACGTCGTATTTGTTGCTGGAGGCTCGCCACCGCCGCCTGATGGCGGACCCCAACCACCCCCCGACAACCCACCGCCTGATGATGGCACGAGACGCATCTTCCTACCGCTGGTGGCTCGTTAGTAGTGAGCGTTGCACGTTGCACGTTCAAACATTGAACGTGCAACGATTACCTGTCAAGTCATTGATGCCTTGCGATACTAATCAGGGCTTGATCTCGTGTGCTATAATGGCTTACAAGTAATTATCGTCGCATCGTCTTGCTGAAAGAGAGGCACGCCCCATGAGGCGAGGAGGTCTTCTGCTGTTGCTCGGAGTGATTATTGCCGCAGCCGCAGCACTTCTCTTCCTTTTCTTCTTCCAAACCCCGCCGACGCCTGTGCCAGAGGCGCTTCCGCAAGAACCAACGCCTGTGCCGTTGCGCAAAGTGGTCGCCGCACGTGTTGACATTCCAGCCAACACCGTTCTGACCGACACTGAGACCTTTCTGACGCTGCGCGATATTCCAGAGCCAGAGTACAACGCCGCACCCGACCAGTATTTCACCAGCGTGAGTGAACTGACCACGAAAGTGACATTACGTGCACTCAACGCGACCGAAATTATCCGCGCGCGCGATCTCACCGAAGCTGGTCTGTCGTTCCAGGTGCCGTCGCCCGACTCGCCCGACACCCCGCGTGACAAGGTGTTTCCGCTCGAAGTCGGCAATCTAACCGGTGTCGCCGATCAGATCCGCCCCGGCGACTCGGTCGACCTGGTAATGACCTACGAAATTCGTCGCCTGATCATCCGACCGTCGCTGACGCTGGACCCGGAAACCGGGCAGTTGGTGGTCACGCCGCTTGAAGAAACGCTGGTGGATCGGGTGACGAAAACCATGGTGCAGAATGTTCGGGTGTTGCGCGTTTTGAAACCGGCTATCCCTCAGGAAGCTGGCACGCCGACTCCTGCCGGTCAGCAGGGGACGGCGCCGCCACCACCCTCAAGCACCCAGACTCCTGATACATTCGTGCCAGGCGCGCAATGGATCCTGCTGCTAGCGATGACTGATCAGGAGGCTGAGATCGTCAAGTTCACTCTTGACCAGCAAGATCCAAAGCCGCAGATTACATTAGTGCTGCGCGGGCGCGACGACAGCGTTATCGAGGATACAACTGGCGTCACACTGCGCCTGTTGACCAGCCGCTACGGGTTGCCGTTGCCCGAACCGTTGCAACCGCTGGCGCTTGCGCCTGAAGAAATCACACCAGGACCGGCGCGTCCAACACCGACGCTGCTTCCGGTTCCATGATTGACCGCGATATTAGACACAACGCGGTATAATACTCGCAACAGGCGCGTTAGCACAGTCGCGCCCGAACCAATTTGCAAAATGATGCGATGCCCGGTTAGCGACCGGCAGCGCCCACGACTGAGAGGATGCTATGGCAGGAGGATCGCGAACACCTGAAGCCGCAGGCCCGGCGAAGATCCGGGTGATGATTGTCGATGATATTGCTGAAACGCGCGACAATCTCGAAAAACTCCTCTTCTTCGAAAAAGATATCGAAGTCGTTGCGAAAGCGACCACCGGGCGCGAGGCGCTTGCGCTCGCCAAACAGCACCGTCCCGACGTGGTGTTGATGGATATCAACATGCCGGATATGGACGGTATCGCTGCCACCGAGGCGCTGCTGAGTCAGGTTCCTGAGGCACAGGTGATTATGATGAGCGTGCAGGGTGAGCAGGATTACCTGCGCCGTGCGATGCTCGCCGGAGCGCGCGAGTTCCTGCCTAAACCGATTAGCGCGGAAGAACTCTACAGCGCAATTCGCCATGTCTATCGCCTGGCGACCACGCAGCGGCGTTATGTGACCACGCCGCCGCAGGGTCCTGGTGGTGGCGATAATCAGGGCGCGCAGGGACAGATCATTGCTGTTTTCAGTCCAAAGGGCGGAACAGGAACGTCGTCGATTGCGTGCAACCTGGCAGTCGCCATGCGCTTGTTGACCGGTAAGAAAGTTGCGCTCGTCGATGGCAACCTGACATTTGGCGATGTCGGGGTGATTATGAACCTGGTGTCGTCCAAAACTATCGCCGATCTGGTCAACCGTATAAGTGAACTTGACCGTGACCTGTTGAACGACGTCATGGCAACCCATGCAACGCAGGTCAAGGTATTGCTGGCGCCGCCGAACCCGCAAACCGGTGAACTTGTCACCTCCGACCACCTACGGACGATCCTGGAGACAATGAAGAAAGAGTTTGAGTATGTCATCGTCGATACCCAGGCATCGTTTCAGGATCGCGCACTGGCAGCGCTCGATCTCGCAGATCGGATCGTGGCGCTGATGACCCTCGAAATACCCTGCATCAAGAATATCAAACTGTTCCTCGAAGTGGCAGAGTTGCTGGAGTATCCGAAGGAAAAAACGGTTCTCGTGCTCAACAAGGCTGATAATCGCCTGGGAATGCGCGTTGAGAACGTGGAAGCGAACATTCAACATAAAGTGGCGCTCCAGATTGCCAATGCGGGTCACGAGATGACGCTGGCAGTTAACCAGGGAGTGCCACTGGTGATTGCCAAACGCGATCTTCCGACGTCCAGGGATATTTACGCCCTGGCAAAACTCCTGAGCAGCAGTCTGGCGGCAAAAACCGCTGATGCCGCAAAAAAGACGGAGAAGGCGCCGGAGAAAACCGGTCTGTTCGGCAAATTACTGGCGCGGCGATAACAGCCGCCCGTTGAGGGAGCATACGTATGTCACTCTTGAAACGAATCGGTGCAGCCTCTGGCACGACCGGGCAATTGCCCGGTGCACCCGTTACCCCGGCCATGCCAGCGCGCCTCGGTACGCCACCAGCTCAACGCCGTGAAGAAGAAAACAGCATTATCGAACTGCGGCAGCGCGTTCAGCAACGCCTGATCAATGAGCTCGATCCCAAACTCGATCTCTCCAATGTCGCCAGAGTGCGGCAGCAGGTTGAGGAGATTTTCAATACCATCCTCGACAGCGAAAATATCGTGTTGTCGCGCTCGGAACGCGCTCGCCTGTTTGAGTCGATTGCTGCTGACATTCTGGGGTTCGGTCCGCTCCAGGAGTTGCTCAACGACCCGGAGATCTCCGAGATCATGGTCAATGGACCGAAAAAGGTCTATGTAGAAAAGCGCGGCAAGATTCAGCTGACCGACGTCACCTTTGTTGATGAGCAACACGTACTGCGGGTGATCGACCGGATCGTCGCACCGCTTGGACGTCGTATCGATGAGTCGTCACCAATGGTCGATGCGCGCCTCCCGGACGGCAGCCGCGTCAACGCAGTTATTCGACCGATCGCTCTCTGTGGACCGACAATCAGCATCCGTAAGTTCCGCAAGGAAGGCATCACGATCGAAGACCTGATTCGCTTTGGATCGCTCACCCGCGAGATGGCGGAGTTCCTTGCCGCCTGCGTGCGCGCCTCGCTTAACATCGTCGTCTCTGGCGGCACTGGCTCTGGTAAGACGACTATGCTCAATGTGCTTTCGTCGTTCATCCCTGACGATGAGCGCATTATTACTGTCGAAAATGCGGCGGAATTGCAACTGCGCCAGGAGCATGTGGTGCCACTTGAGTCACGTCCGCCAAACATTGAAGGCAAAGGCGAGATCAGTATTCGTGACCTGGTGATCAATACCCTACGTATGCGACCCGAGCGGATTGTAGTGGGTGAGTGTCGCGGCGGTGAGGCGCTGGAGATGCTTCAGGCGATGAATACTGGTCACGATGGCTCGATGACAACGCTGCATGCCAACTCACCACGTGATGCTATTGCGCGTATCGAAACCATGTGTTTGATGGCCGGAATGGACCTGCCAGTGCGCGCCATCCGCGAGCAGATTGCTTCGGCGATCAACCTGATCGTGCAACTAGCGCGCTTGAAGGACGGGTCGCGCAAGGTGGTCTATATTACGGAAGTGCAGGGCATGGAAGGTGATGTCGTCGTGCTTTCAGATATTTTCGTCTTCGAGCAGCAGGGAATCGATGAACGCGGCAAGGTCATTGGTCAGTTAAAGCCAACCGGCATCCGACCACGATTTATTGACCGTTTCGAGGAGCGCAATATCTACCTGCCACCAAATATCTTCGGCTACGGCAGTAGTTCGTTCATCTAATGTTATGCCCCTGCAATGCCCTGTTGCGCGACAGGTGTATTGCTCTGAAAGGACCTCCGTATGCCGATAGTTGCAGATCCGACACAGCTGATCGCACCAGCCGGGATCTTCTTAACGATCCTGGCGTTGTTTGTGTTCCTGGCAAGCCGGAGCGCGAGTAATGCTAGCTATGAGGAGCGCCTGACCCAGTTCGCCGGTCGGCGCGCCGATCAGCAACAGCGCACTGCAAAAGAGCAACTACGCGAAATCGATAAGGTCGTGGTGCGCAGTAAGCGTGGCAGTGAGACGGCGCGCAATCTAGCGCGCGCTGACTTGAAACTGACAGTGACTGAGTTCTATATGATCAAACTCCTCGCTGCTGGCGTCGGCGCAGTGGTTGGTGCGTTCATCGGACGCGCTAGCTGGGAAGCTCAGTTGCTGTCCGGGATTGTCGGTTTCGTACTCTTTTCGTTCCTCCCCGATCTGTATGTCGGGTATGCCGCAAAACAGCGCGTGACTAAATTTAATGCCCAACTTGGCGATACAATCAATATGCTGGCGAACTCGCTTCGTTCGGGGTACAGCCTGCTGCAATCAATGGAGCTCGTTAGTCGTGAGGCGCCCGAACCAACTGCGTCTGAATACCGGCGCGTGGTACAGGAGGTTGGTCTGGGGCTGCGCACTGAAGACGCGCTTGACAATTTGCTCAAGCGTGTGCCATCGGAAGACCTTGACCTGATGATTACCGCGGTTAAGATCCAGATGGAGTCGGGTGGCAACCTGGCGCAGATCCTCGATACCATCGGTCACACGATCCGTGAACGCATCCGTATCAAAGGCGAAATCGCGGTGCTGACCGCGCAGGGGCGGATTTCTGCCTACGTGATTACCGGCCTGCCAATCGGTCTGGCAATTTTTATCACGGTGATCAATCCGAACTATATGGCGCCGATGTTTTCGTTCGGTATGCCGCCAGAGCACTGGTGCTGCCTGCCGGTCGCTGGCATTGTGATGATTGTGATCGGTTTTTTTGCGATTATGAAGATTGTGGATATCGAGGTGTAAGAAGGGGGTGCGCATGGCTGGCATGACGCTGCCAATGATCGGATTTGGGGCGCTGATGCTGCTTGGCATCGGGTTGATTGTGATTGGCATGCGGCGCTCGTCGCAACCTGATGTGATCAGCGACCGACTCAGTCAGTTTACCGAGCGCACAATGACGCTCGAAGAACTGGAACTGCAACAACCGTTCAGTCAGCGCGTGCTCGTGCCGCTTACCAAGAGCATCCTGGCAAAACTCGGTCAGTACGGTCCGAGACAGAGCGCCGAGCGTTTGCGGATCAGCCTGGCGCAGGCGGGCAATCCAGGGAACCTGACCCCGATGCAGTTCAGCGGTATTCGCCTGGCGCTGGCAGTTGTTCTGTTTATCGCTTTCGGTGCAGTGACGTTCTCGCAGGGCATGGACATCGCACAGGCGACGATGTATACTGCTGTCGGCGCAGGAATGGGATACCTGTTGCCAGGCATCTGGCTCGGACAGCAGATCAAGAAACGCAAGAAGGCGATTGTCAAGGCACTCCCCGATGCACTCGATCTGTTGTGCATCTGCGTTGAAGCTGGCCTGTCGTTCGACCAGGCGATGCAACGCCTGACTGAAAAGTGGGAAGATCCGCTTTCGAAGGAGTTCAAGCGCGTGCTTAATGATACGCGGCTCGGTCGTCCCCGCCGTGACGCGATGAAGGATATGATCGACCGCTGTGGCGTCGATGATGTGCAGACATTCATCGGCGCCGTGATCCAGGCAGAACAACTTGGTGTGTCGATTGGGCGCATCCTGCGCATTCAGTCGGATCAGATGCGCATCCGCCGCCGCCAGCGTGCCGAAGAGGAGGCGCATAAGGCGCCGATCAAAATGCTTTTCCCCATGGTGTTCCTGATTTTCCCGGCATTGTTCATTGTCATCCTTGGTCCGGCAGTCCCGCGGATTATCAGGTCGCTCGGCGGGCTAGGGGGATAGACGCCACATTCTCCACCGTATGTCGTATACCATCGAAAATCTTACCCGTGGCACTGTAATTGCAGACCGCGTCGAAGTGGCGCGGTCTTTTCTGGCGCGTGGGCGCGGCTTGATGGGGCGTGCGGAGCTTCCTGCCGGATATGGCCTGATCCTCGTGCCTGAGTCAAGTATCCATATGCTCTTTATGCGTATTCCGCTCGATGTCCTCTTTGTTGACCGACAGCATCGGGTGATCAGTATGCGCGAGGCGTTGCCACCGTGGCATCCGTTCGCCGGAGTTGCACCCTGGCGCGGGTATTACGTGGTTGAACTGCCCGTCGGCACAATTCACTCCAGTTGCACCAGGGTAGGTGATCAACTACGGGTGACGCCAGACCTCAAGTAGAACAAGCACAATGCTGTCTGTTGTGCGTGACTCCCGCCTGATTGCTGCTGTGTTGTTCGCCGGAGCGCTTTTCCTCTACCTGCGGACGTTGACGCGGGTGCATACCTTCGATGCGCTTTCGTATGTGATGAGTGTCGAGCGCAAGCCATGGACTGAGTTGTTCCATCCGCACCACCTGGCGTATGGTCCGCTCGGTGCGTTGGCGCTGGCGTTCGGTCGCGCGCTGGGATACAACGGCAGCGCAGCTCTGCCCATGCAACTGGTGAATGCCATTGTCGGCGCACTCGGCGTGGCGCTCTTCTATGTCACGGCCCGCGCGGCAACCGGTCGCACTGATGCAGCGTTGCCAGCTGCGCTCCTCCTGGGCGGTTCGTATGCCTTCTGGTATTATGCCGTCGAAATCGAGGTGTACACCGTCGCGACGTTGTTCCTGATCATATGCCTGGCGTTGATCATCCAACCAATTCCCTGGAGCGCCCGGCGCTGCATGGCGCTGGGAGTGGTGCAGGGCGGCGCGGTGCTGTTTCACCAGACGAATGTGCTGTTCTGTATACCAGTTGCGGTCATTGCACTGGCAGACCTGCGCGTGGCCAAGGATGTGCGCGCCTTTGGCAGTCGCTGGGGTGCATATGCCGTCGCACTAGCACTGGTAATGGCGCTGCCCTACCTGTACGTCATGCTGATCGTCAGTAACTTCCGCACAATTGACGCTATGCTGGCGTGGTTAACGGAATATGCGCGTACGGGATGGTGGGGCAGGCCGCTTACAACCAACACAGTCGTCAGCCTTGGCACAGGGCTGAGCGATACACTGGCGCAACCGGGCGGCGGATGGTTCTACCTGGCACTTGGCATGGCGGCAGCCTGGGCTGGCGGTCAGCGTTTCCCACGGGGAATATCATTGGCAGAGCAACCAGGAACACCAGCGCCTTCGATGCCGTGGGCAGCGCTAACCGTCTGGCTGGCAACGTATGGCACATTTTTTGCATGGTGGGAACCGGACAATATCGAGTTCTGGATTGCCAGTCTACCGCCAGCCTGTCTGATCTTCGCGCGAGCGCTTGCACAGGCGCGTCGCTGGAGCGCGCCAATCTGGACGTCACTGGGGATTGTCGGGATCATTGTGTGGGTCAACTACGGTTCAATCGCGCAACGTGGCAATCCGACAACCGATCTGCAACGGTTAATCGCACGTGAACTGGCAGAGCACAGTACCCCTGCTGATCTGCTGATTGTTCCTGATGGATTACAGGAACTCTACCTGCCGCATTATGAACAGCGCGAAAACTTCGTCTCCCTCAACCAGGCGCTGTTCGACAGTGCAGGATCATGGGAAGCCGCATGTAGCGTCCTGCGAAACCGGATCGCAACCACACAACGTGCTGGCGCTGCAATCATTATCGCCGATGAAGCACTCCACCCACCCCAACGAGTGCTAGAGCGTCACCGCATAACGCAACGCCAAGTGGATGACTGTTTTGCCCCGTATCACACATCCCTGGTCAACCTCGATTTCGCTGACCCCATTCCGACCTACTGGCGTTTGCCGACCGCCACCGAACTGGCGCTGACGACGGGGTGGATGTTCGAGCGTGATACAATGGGATGGCAGGCGTTCAATGCAGCTGGTGAGTCGGTTGATGGTGGGTGGAACATCACACCGGACGTCGATCCAGCGCTGCTAAGTCCGCTTTTGCATCTTGATGCCCGCCAGATCGTCGCTATCGAAATCCGCCTGGCGAACAGCACACGCAACCGTGATGCGCAACTCTTCTATGCTGGCGTCGATGGAGCGCTGAGCGAAGAACGTTCAGTGCGCTGGAAACTGAACGCCACAAGCGACGCGATGACCTATATTATCGACCTGCGTGACGCGCCGGGATGGGACGGCATCGTCACGCGCCTGCGGATCGATCCGGTTGGAGTTGGCGACGGCGGCAACATCCGTATCGAATGGGTGCGCCTGCGCCTGACGACCGACAGGTAACACGCAGGATCAACGAGAACGTCGGGTGTGCCAGACGATCAACGCGATCAGCGCGGCAATGATGGGCAATCCAGCAAGCCAGTATGGAAAGAGCGGCGCCGCACCACCGGGCATCACACCGCGTCTTCCCCCCCACGGAGTGACAGTCGGCATCGGTGTGGAGGTAACTTCCTGTGCCAGGACACTGCCGGACACGATTGACCAGATTAGCGCCATCGACAGGATGGTAACAACGGACAGCAGCACCAGTATCGCACGGATAGATAGAGAGCGGATCATCATTGTCTCAGGCCTCATCGCCGCTAACCGTTTGGCTGCGGATTCGCGGCAGGTTCAGGGAACGAAGGAGTAAAGCGCGGCGGCAGCGGCGGCATGCCTTGCTGACATCCACGCGGCAGCGGATCGGGCGGGGTGATGCCGAAGTATGCCTGCATGATCTGCGTTACCGCTGGCACAGCAATCGTCGCCGATCCATCATTCATATCGCCAGCGCCCTCGATCAGCACCAGCACCTCGATCTCCGGATCTTCGTAAGGCGCAAAACCAACGAACCAGGCATGACTCCGGCGCACCTCGCGCGTTCCTCTGCCATTTGGATCAGGAACGGTGATCAGCGGACCGAACTCGGCAGTGCCAGTTTTTCCGGCAATGCTCAACCCGGAGCACTGATCGCGCGCTGCGATGTTTGAACCCTCGGTAACCGACAGCCGCATCCCTTCACGAACGACCTGCAGGTGCCTGGGATCAACAGGAATGCGGCGGATCAGTTCAGGTTGAATGTCGCGCACAACATTCCCATTGGCATCGGTTATCGCACGAACAATCTGCGGGCGGTAGAGAAATCCACCATTGGCAATCGCAGCCGACGCCATCACCAGCTGGATCGGGGTCACTTCCACATTTCCCTGACCGATTGCGGCGTTGTAGGTATCACCCGTTGTCCACGCCGAACGAAGCACCCGCTGCTTCCAGGCGGGCGTCGGCACCCGCCCGGCTTCTTCCCCGCGCAGATTCACACCAGTTGGCTCGCCAAAGCCAAACCATCCAAGCCCTTCCGCCAGAGCGGTGATACCCAAACCTTTGTCAATAATTTGCTCATCCGGTTTGAGATTAATCACATTTTCACGGTTGCCGCCCGCCACCGACATAAAGAAGATATTCGACGAAACCTTCAGCGCCTGACGTACATCGATCATTCCGTTATCGCGTGATGAAGCGTTGACATATTGATACACTACGCCAGGCATATACTGATCCTCAACCAACAATTTGCCCGGATCACGAATTTTAGTATTCTCAGTAATAATACCCTTCTGTAGTGCAATGGCTGCATCAAACTGCTTGAGCGTCGAACCGGGCGGATACTGACCGCTGATTGCGCGATTGACCTGAAGCGAGAGACGCGCCAGTTCTTTCTGCTTCTCCGGATCGCTGGGGAAGAAGAGTTCCTGTAACTCCGCCGCGCGCGTTGGGTCCCAGATATTGTTATCATAGGCAGGCCAGTTGACCATTGCCAGAATCCGACCGGTCTTCACTTCAACGACGATTGCTACACCACTACGGATCGGGTCATAATTGCGCTTGTAGGCAAAACGATCCGGCATCGTCTGACGGCGACGTTCGCTCTCTTCGATCCAGTTACGCAGAATTTGCTCCGTCTGACGCTGCAACTGCGCATCGATCGTCAACACCAGGTTGTACCCATCGCGCGGCGCTTTGATCGTCTGAGGAGGACGCACCGGGCGACCGAGCGCATCGACGAGTACCTCCTGCATTCCGAGTTGCCCGCGCAACTCTTCTTCGTAACTGGCCTCGACGCCGTATTTACCGATACGATCATCAGGCAGGTAGCGCGGCAACCCCAGTTCATAGGGATTGATCTGTTTTTGAATAATACCGCACTCGATCGAACTACCGATCGACTCAAGCAACCCGCTCATCCACGAACGTGCCGGATTCTGACGCACAAGCTCACACTGATTTACTCGACCGATGTATCCCAGGATGTATGACAGTGACGGCGTTTCGGTACTCAACGGATACCGCCTGCGGTAATCCCGTTCGATGACAACCCCTTGCAGGGTGGAAGTGTTTTCGATTAATGTCAGTGCGATGGTATGTGGAATATCTTCGCGAATGGTCAGGGTCTGGTATCCAGGAATGTTCGCCCGTTCAACCATGCTGGCGATTGGGTTTTCCAGTCTTGCCACGTCACTGTACGCCGTCGATAAGCGCAGCGCATTGACTGTTGCAGAAGGCGGCACATCGATGCGTAGCCACACAGGAGGCACTTCCAGCGGTTCGATTACGCGGTCGCCCAGCACGCGCGCGAGATCTTCGCGCAGCGCCAGGTTATACTGCAACGCTAATGCCGGTGAGATTGTGAGTGTCACCGAGATTGGCAGGGAAAACATCGGCGCTGGCACTCCGTCAATATCCAGCGTTTGGGGCGCGAACTGCACCACCTGATGATAGCGCGCCGCTAATGCGTCCAGTGCGGGACGTTGATCTGGCGTCACTGTCAACAATGCAGTGAGTGGCGGCTCGATGCGTTGCGCGCGCGCGACAACTTCAGCACCAAGACCCTGAACCAGGTCACTGCGCAGAACCGGATCACGTTCAAGGGCGGCAGCTGGAGAAATGATCAGGGTGCTGGTTATCCCAATTGCCTGACTGAGATGCGCAAACACCTGCGCACGAGACGTAGGATCGGCAGGGAGATCGGCAGGGCGGATGGCAAGCGTGTAGATCGGAACTGTCTGCGCAAGCAGAGTACGTCTATCGCTGGCAAATATTTCGCCGCGCATCGGGCGCATCGGCAGGTAACGCACGACATGTACTGCAGTTGAGTAACGGTACTGATCCGCCTGAGCATCAACCAGTTGTAACTGATATAACCGTCCAATCAGGATGGCAAAAATGAGAAGAACAATTATTTGCAGACCACGAATGCGCTTCATATACGCAGCGTTCAATGTTCCCACGTTCAACCTGCAACATTTCAACGTTCCCGCGTCTCCGCGTTCCCATATTCCCACGTTCGCACATTCAACGTTCAATGTCCCAACCTTCAACCTCCAATGTTCCAACCTCCAACCCCCTCAATACACATCCACTGGCACACGTCGGCGCACCCGATCTTCATTCCAGCGAAACACAAGATAGAGCGGCAGCGCCGGGATCATAGCAATCAGGGTATCGGGCACAAGCGCAGCAAGAGCATATCCCTGCAGATCAACCGGTGCAACGATCAGGGTAAGGAAAAGCGCATATACGGCATGGTACAGTATCGTTCCAATCGCCACGCCCAAAATGGGCACGAGCCAGTTCTCGCGGCTCAGGCGGGACACCAGCGCCGTCGATACAATCACGCCCGCTAGCAGTGCCAGCGCGTGCGTGCCGATAAACGTCATTGCACACAGGTCGAGCGCCAGCCCGCCATAGAATGCCCAGCGCGCCGCAGATGTCGTTCCGGCAATCAGACCATGACAGACTGCAAGCAGCAGCGTCAGGTTGATCGGCACATCGAATGGGCGTGGCAGCAATGCCGTTTGCACCAGCGCTACAACAAACAGTGCAGCAAACAACGCCACGTCGTGCATGATCATTTCTTCGATTCGTCGCTGGTGAGAATGACCCATGCGTAACGTACCCGATCAGGATCAACAAATGGACGAATCCCTGCAATCCGATCACGCCCGATGTCTTGCACTATCTCGATCACGCCAATCGGCACATTTGGCGGAACTGCTGCGCGGGGCAGATTGAGCGCCAGTTCCGCTGACAAACCAGCAGTCAGCACTGTATCGCCTACCGCCAGCGGCGCTTCGCGCGCAACCAGGTGCAAGATCAGGCGCGACCCACGCTGCCACTGTCCCTGGATCACGCCACGAACAACATCGGTTCCCCGGTACACCTGGGCACTGATAGCGCTGCTATAGTCGGTGATCAGCAGCACCGAGGCGGTACGCGGACCCGCTTCCTCAACGATGCCAATCAGAGCAGGAGGATTGCTCCCCTCGCGCGCAATGACTGCCATCCCCGGACGTACCCCCTGATCCGTGCCAGCAGCAAACAACACCAGACGACGACCGGTATCAGGGGTAAGTGCAATCACATCTGCGCCCAGCAACTTCCAGGGATACGCTTGCTCGATACGCACCTGTTCACGCAGGCGTGCATTTTCGAATTCCAGCGCCTCCGCCTGGATCAGCCGCGCCTTCAAATCGGCGTTCTCTGCACGCAGCGCCTCAAGTTCTGCCAGAAGCGCCTGATCATCGCCAGCCTGACTGATGAGCGACTCGACCCAGGCGCCTGCCTGCTGCATTCTAACCAGCACCGGGCTGATGATCGCATGTGCGTGGAGACGCAACGGACCAAGCAACCCGGCATAATCGGCGGCCAGCAACACCGCCGCGATCAGCACTAGCAGAATCACCAGCATTGGCGAACGTCGCGCTGGTGGTGACAGGCAGTATGGGCGATCGCGTAGCATCGTTCAGCTTCTCAGTAGCGGACACGACGGGTGCGTTGTGTACTGGTCAGAATACTGCGGTACACCGGATTGTCGAACTCCTCGACCATTTTGCCAGCGCCGCGCGCTACGCACGAGAGCGGATCCTCCGCAATATGCACCGGCATCTTCGTTTCTGCGGCGATCCGGCGATCGAGCCCGTGCAGGAGCGCGCCTCCACCGGCGAGCACAATGCCATGCTCCATAATATCCGCCACCAGTTCGGGCGGCGTTTCTTCGAGCGCAGCGCGTACCTCGGCAACGATCGCATTCACCGGACCGGCAATGCCTTCGCGTAGTTCGACACTGGAGATCTCGACCGCTTTGGGTAGACCGGTCAACAGATCGCGTCCGCGTAAAACGACACGAATCTCTTCGTCCAGCGGGTATGCACTGCCAGCGGCAATCTTGACCTTTTCCGCCATGCGCTCGCCGATCAACAGGTTGTACTCACGCCGGGCGAACTGAATGATCGCCTCATCAATTTCATCGCCCGCTGTGCGAATTGAGTGATTGATCACGATCCCGCCAAGCGAAATCACCGCGACCTCGGTTGTTCCGCCGCCAATATCGACGATCATCGAACCAACCGGTTCATCAACTGGCAAACCGGCGCCAATTGCCGCTGCCATTGGCTCTTCAACCACATATGCCTCGCGTGCGTTGGCATTCAGTGCCGCATCGCGCGCTGCGCGCATCTCCACCTGCGTAACGCCCGACGGCACCCCGACCACCACACGCGGACGGGGGGATACGATGCCAAGCGAGCGGTCGTGCGCCTTGCTGATAAAATACTTCAGCATCTTTTCGACGACGTCGAAATCGGCAATCACCCCATCCTTTAGCGGACGTACTGCGACGATATTTGCTGGCGTCTTGCCAACCATCGCCTTGGCTTCCGCACCAACCGCCTTAACTTCCTTGGTTTTTCTATCGATTGCAACGACCGATGGCTCACTGATGACAATACCCTTACCACGCACGTGGACCAACGTGTTGGCAGTGCCAAGATCGATGCCAAGATCACGACTAAGCGCGCCGAACAATGAATTGAATGGGTTGATCCCCACGCGACCCCCTCATCTATTCTACTGGCAGGAAAGCCCGAACAGCCATTTTATGTTTATCATGCTTGCTGGCGCGCATTATACCATACCATACTACGTACCACACACCCTGTTACCAGGTTGCGTCCATATCGCAATAATTGGCATCTGTCGTATCGACATCCAGGCTGGTATACTCTACGCATGAGCCATATTCGTCGCGGGCTCGTTCATCATCCCGACAACGAAATCGTTTCAACCAGCATCTATACGAAAATATGATCGAAGCGCACAATCTCCATAAAATCTTCGGCGCATTTCATGCTGTTCGCGGTGTGACGCTTAACGTCGATCCCGGTGAAGTCGTTGCGCTGCTCGGACCAAATGGCGCTGGCAAAACGACAACGGTGCGTATGCTGGGCGCAATTCTTCGCCCTTCCAGCGGATATGCACGGATCGCAGGGTACGATGTCGTCGAACAGGCGCGCGAGGTACGCCGTGTGGTCGGGCTACTTACTGAATTCCCTGGTCTCTATCCGCGTATGCGCCCCCAGGACTATCTCTGTTTCTTTGGCGCATTGCAGGGGATGTCGGCCGTTGACAGCGCTCGGCGCGCTGAGCAGTTGCTCCGTCAATTCGGCTTGTGGGACGCGCGCGAGAAACGGCTGGATAGTTTCTCCAAAGGCATGAAGCAAAAGATCGCGCTAATCCGGGCGCTCATCCACGATCCGCGAGTGCTGTATCTGGATGAACCAACTACAGCGATGGATCCGCACAGCGCCCGTCAGGTGCGCGACGCCATTCTGGAATTGCGCGCTGCACGGCGTACTATCCTGCTCACTACCCACAACCTGACTGAAGCAGAAGAACTTGCCGATCGCATCGTTATTATCCGTAACGGCACGATCGTTGCTGAGGGCACATGTGCTCAACTGACTCGTCAGTTTTTAGGTACACCGCGTTGGGAACTTCGGCTGGCGACCTCAGCTGCCGCTGCGGTTGGGTTCCTTGATGGTCTGGTGTATATTGACCGGATCGACGGCGAATGTGTCTACTATCACACCGACGATGCGCACTATGCGAACCCTCAACTTGTTGCTCGCCTCACTGCTGCCGGCATTCCAATCGTTGCGCTTAACGAACTGCCGCGCCGCCTGGAGGACGTGTATCTGGAAATCGTCGCTGGCAACGACCGGATGACTGCCAGATCAGGAATGGTCCACCAAACCGCCAACACGCTGCTCGCTGATCAAACGACGTCAGAAATGGCTGAGAGCCGGTAGTTGGAACAGTAGATGCCAGAAACCGTATCAGGAGTCACATATGAGCGCAGGCGCTGTTCGCACCATTGTTCGTCGTGAGGTTAACGACACGCTAACTGACTGGCGGATCCTTGTGCCGATCTTCATCCTTACCTTCGTGCTGCCGCAACTCTTGATCGCCGCGTCGAGCATCGCCATCGATTTCGTGGGGGATCGCGGATCAGTCGTTCGCCTCATCCCATTTGCCATGCTGCTCGTCGGCTTCATTCCGGCATCATTCTCGCTAATCACCGCGCTAGAGTCGTTTGTCGGCGAGCGTGAACGCAACAGTCTTGAGGCGCTGCTGTCGATGCCGCTCTCCGATAATGCGCTCTATCTGGGAAAACTTATCTCATCGCTTATTCCGCCATTGATGTCGTCGTTCCTGGCGATGGCGATCTTCGGCATCTCGCTCCGCATCCGTGAACCCGCTCTCTTCTTTGATGGTCTCAACTTCGAGTATCTGGTCGTGGTGCTGCTCCTCATTCTGGCAAAGTCGGTAGTTATGGTCGCTGGCGCAGTGATTATCTCCAGCCACACCACCAGCATTCGCGCTGCCAACCTGCTTGCCAGCTTCGTGTTGCTGCCAACAGCGGCAATCATTCAACTCGAGGCGCTCCTGATCATTGCGCGGCGCTGGGATGTGCTCTGGCTGGCGGTCGTCCTTCTGCTCGTCGTTGCCGCAGTGCTGATGCGTACCGGCATGGGAACATTCAACCGCGAAGAGATTCTGTCGCGCGAGCATGAACAGTTGAACCTGCACCACATTGCCAGCACATTCCTGACATTTATGCGCGAGTATCGACCGGCAGGCACGCCGCCGGAAGCATACGTCGAACGGTCGTTTTCACTGCGCCGGTTCTACATGCATGAATTGCCAGCCTTGCTGCGTGATTACCGCCTGCCAATCCTGGTTGCCCTCGTCGCGGCAATCGCCGGTGCGTTGTGTGGACCACTCCTTGGTGGCTTCTTTGACCGGATCGGTCAATCACCGGGGCGCGTCGGCGTCACGCCGGAACCAAACCTGGCTCTTGGCATCCTTACCGGCATCGCTAATAGCGTGCGCCTGCTGATCACCGCGCTGCTGGCAACCTTTACCTTCGGCATCTTTTCGCTGATGGTGCCCTTCTTTGCCTTCGGCGGAATCGGCTATGTCGCCGGTGCGCTTGCGGCAACTGGCAGCGACTGGATGACACTTGGTTCACACAGCCCGCTTCAGTTCGTGATCGGCTACGTCCTCCCCCACGGCATCATCGAACTGCCCGCGGCGATTCTGGGCGCCGCTCTCGGCATCCGTATTGGCGCCGCCGTGATGGCACCCCCCAAAGGATTCACCGTTGGGCAGAACATTCTGTGGTCGCTGGCGCAGTTCACCAAAGTATGGCTGTTCGTCCTGTTACCAATGTTCGTGCTGGCTGGGATTGTGCAGCAACAAATCACGACACGCGTGCTGGCGGCGCTCTACGGATAATTTGACGCAGTGGCGGATTCTGACTACAATGTGATGGTTAGAGCGGTAGATCGCCGCTTTTTTGTGTAAGTGCGGGTCGCGCCATGTTTGAGAGTCTCTCCGACCGATTGCAGGCAGTCTTTCAAAAACTCAGCGGGAAAGGCAAACTGACCGAGGACGACGTGCGCGAGGCGATGAAACAGGTGCGCATCGCGCTGCTTGAGGCAGATGTCAACCTCAAAGTGGTGCGTGATTTCGTCGCGCGCGTCACCGAAAAAGCGATCGGCGAAGAAGTCGCGAAAAGCCTGACCCCGGTTCAGCAGGTGATTAAGATCGTTCACCAGGAACTGATCGACCTGCTTGGACAGGCAAATGTGCCGCTCGCTGAAGCGCGTCCGGGACCGACAGTTGTTATGCTGATCGGTTTGCAGGGTTCCGGTAAGACGACCACTGCCGCCAAACTGGCGCTCTGGCTGCGCAAGAAGGGCAAACGACCGCTTCTGGTCGCTGCCGACATCTATCGCCCGGCAGCCATTACGCAACTTGAATCGCTGGGGCGACAGTTGGGCATCCCGGTGCATGCGGAAGGCACACAGGTCAGCCCGCCGGAGATTGCACGCCACGCGCTGCGCCGCGCCCGCGACGAGAACCTGACCCATGTTATCATTGACACTGCTGGTCGGCTTCAGATTGATGAGCCGCTCATGGCAGAACTGGAACAGATCAACGCAGCCGTCGATCCGATCGAACGGTTGCTGGTCGTCGATGCAATGATCGGTCAGGAGGCAGTGCGCGTTGCTGAGGAGTTCAACCGGCGCGTGGGACTGACTGGTATCATCTTTACCAAGATCGATGGCGATGCGCGCGGCGGTGCCGCCCTGTCGGTACGTGCTGTCACCGGCGTACCGATCAAGTTCCTCGGTTCGGGCGAAAAGGTTGAAGCTAGCACGATCGAACCGTTCCATCCGGACCGACTGGCGTCACGCATCCTGGGTATGGGGGATGTGCTGTCGCTGATCGAGCGCGCTGAAGCGATCTACGACGAAGAGCAGGCGCGTAAAATGCAGAAGAAACTGGTCAAGGGGTCGTTCGACTTTGAGGACTTCCTGGTTTCGATGCAGCAGATGCGCAAACTCGGTCCGCTTCAGCAGATCCTGGGTATGATTCCGGGGCTTGACAAACTGGCGCGCGAGGAGATCATTACTGAAAAGGACCTGAAAAAGATTGAGGCAATCATCTTTTCGATGACAAAAGAGGAACGCCGCAACCCTGACCTGATCAAGGGCCGGCGCAAAGAGCGCATCGCGCGCGGCAGCGGTACACAGGTGCAGGAAGTGACGCAACTGGTCAATCAGTTCCGCCAGATGCAGCGGATGATGAAACGAATGGGCAGTAAGGGCGGTATTGATCCGCGCGAGTTGATGCGTTGGATGCGTTAGTAACAGCAGTGGAGGAATATTCGGCGCAATGGTTACAATTCGTCTTCGTCGGATGGGCAAAACCAAGCAACCAAGCTATCGCCTGGTCGTTGCCGATTCGCGCGCACCGCGCGATGGCAAGTTTATCGAAATCGTCGGGCATTACAATCCGGTGCGTCAGCCGAAAGAATTGAATGTGAAGGCTGATCGCGTGCGTTACTGGCTAAGCGTCGGTGCGCAGCCTTCAGAAACAGTCGTGCGCCTGCTGAAACAGGTTGGCGTGCTCGACGCTGACGGGAAACCAACGCCAACTGCAACAACACCGGTTGAAGGGTGAACCTATGAAAGCGTTGCTGGAATATCTGGCTACTAACCTGGTTGATCGTCCCGAAGCAGTAACGATCAAGGAGCGGACGGGACGCCATACGGTAACGTATCATTTGACGGTTGCGCCTGATGAGACAGGTAAAGTCATCGGTCGCAGCGGGCGGGTCGCCAAAGCTATCCGCGATCTGATGAGTGTGGCAGCAGCGCGGCGCTATAAGCGTGTTCACGTCGATATTGAATGAATGACATCACTGCAAAAACGCACCGCCGAGACGCCGAGGCACAGAGAACTCCAAATAAGGAAGCAGAATTTTATGCGTAGCGGAGCATGCACTTGATTTGGGGTCTTCCCCTGTGAACGCTGCGCCTCTGCGGTGACATACCCTCTCTGTAGTGGGTTCATGAACAGGATGATGGAAAAGCGACCCTCCGCTGATGAATTGCTGTTGATCGGCAAGGTGATCGATGCATTCGGTCTGCGCGGCGAGATCAAAATTCGTGCGATAACCGATCAGGTCGATCATCTGCGCCGTCATGTACGGACTGTCTTTCTGGGGAAAGAGCGTCGTCCGTTCACCTTACAACGCGTTCATGAACCAAAAGCGGGGATCCTTATTCTGACATTGGGCGGCGTAACCGACCGGACGACAGCCGAGGCGCTGCGTGGTGCGGAGGTGGCGATCCGTGAGTGCGATGCTGCGCCGCTCGCCGAGGATGAGTATTTTATCCATCAACTGTACGGTCTGCGGGTGATTGAGAGTGGCGGCGGCGAAATCGGCGTCGTGCGCGAGGTGCTGCAGACTGGCGCAAATGATGTAATCGTCGTGAAACGCCAGGGACGCTCCGATACGTTGCTGCCAATGATCCATGATGTGGTCGAGCGTCTCGATGTTGCAGCCGGGCAGATCGTGGTACGCCTGCTGCCTGGCTTGATCGATGATGATAATCAAGAGGGTTGATCCCCTCAAACGTTGTCTCGAAGACCCAAAGGGTCTATCCGCTATGCTCGATAACTGCCTTGCATCTGATTCGCTACCGCGAATCCCCGGACTCGAACCGGTTGCCACGCCAATCGTGGGGCTGGGCATCGGTCTGGCAGGCATTTTGCTGCGCGTTCGCCCCCACCTCGTGCCGCTGCCGCTAGCACTGACGGCGCTGACTGCGCTCGTCTGCCGCGACCCGGAACGCACAACGCCCGATGATGCCGATGCGCTCTTTGCACCAGCCGATGGTGTGGCGCTTGGCACAACCGAGATCTACGAGCATCGCTTCCTGCACACCGATGCGACTCAGCTGACGATCGATGTCTCCCCTATCGATGTTGCGGTACAACGTAGCCCGGCTTCCGGTAGCATCGATTACCTCGAACATCAGGATGCCGATCCGTTGCTGTTCCGTGAATCGCGCGAAACATATCGCCCTGAGCGGCTCTTTATCGGCATCTCGACAGTGTGGGGACCGCTGTTGCTTATTGTGACGACACGCTTTCGCGGGCAGCGCGTGACGCCGCTGGTGCGATTGGGCGATCGGGTGCGCTCTGGTCAACGACTGAGCCGCGTGCGCTTTGGAAGCCGGGTCGATCTGCTGGTGCCACGCGACCTGATCGAGTGGCATCCTGCTCCCGGCGCCCATCTACGTGCCGGAGTATCGCTGATTGGACAAGTCGTGCTGCTGTAGCCCTTCTTTGCCATAGTCAGCGACTGCAATGCGTAACGATGCTGAGCGGAACCGCTGCATCACGCCAGCCGGATAGCCGACCATCTTAGCCCCATCCCCAACCAGACGAATGATCGGTATCAAAAGCACAGCACGGATCAGATTTGCACCGCTTAGCGCAGGTGCACGGCGACGGAGACGCCACAATGGATTACGCACATATGCAGCAACCCCTGCTGCAATAAGCGCTAGCGTCCAGGGATGCTGTCGGCTCACCAGCATCAGGATCGTTGCCGCAATGTAGGTTGTATAGCGAATGAGATGGCGCCCAGCCCAGAGACCAGCAACCCCATCGCCGCGCGCATAGAAATAGTACTGCCGCGCAAACGCAGCAAGTGATGAGCGGGGGCGGAAGAATACAAGTGCATCGGGAGCGAACGCGAAGCGAAAACCGTGCCGCCTGAGCGCCAGCGCAAACACCACGTCTTCACAGTGATTCGCCCATTCAGGATACCCGCCAACTCGTTCCCACGCTTCGCGCCGGAAGGCGCACGACTTACCGAACGGCAAAAAGCGCGCTGGATCGATCTCTTCAACTTCACGGTAATTGGTAGCGCCGAGTGCGAGTTCGAACAGGCTGCGGGGTGCGGGACGAAAAAACCCGCCAACAACATCGGCGTCACCGCTGCGAATCGGCGCAGTGATCCGTTCCAGCCAGTGCCGATCAAGCCGCAACCCGGCATCGGTGCACGCGATGATTGCGCCGCGTGCGTGGCGGATGGCGTTATTGCGCCCTGAGGGAATATTGTTGCCGCCTCGCACCAGACGAATCGGCGCGCCAGCCGCGATGTACCGGGCAACGATCTGCGGCGTTGCATCGCGGCTCTGACAATCGTTGACGACAATCTCGTCTGGCGGCAACGACTGAGCCAGCATCGAGTCGATCAGGTCGGCGATATTGTCAGCCTCATCGCGGACGGTGCACACCAGCGAAATACGAGGAGCATCCATGACCATCGGAACTCCGTTCATATACAGGTGAGGAAACATCGTGCGCGTCCATCATACCAGATTGCGCCTGATGCGCTGATGGAACGCCTTGAGCAAGGTTCGCCGTGCATACTATGGCGCACGATGCGAGAGAACGCCAGAGGAACTGCGATGATCAGAATAGACACGTTTATCTTGCTAGTAGTGTCGATGCTGATCGCGGCATGCGGCAGCACAGCATCCGTCCCGCCAAATCCCGGAGCGCCAGTGAGCGCCACTATCGTAGCGACTGCTACGCCATCGCTCAGTGAACCTGGTACGCCTACACCAGTGAGGAATGAACTGGCGTCACCGATTGACGTGGCATCACTGGAACGCGGACGCACACCAGAAGGATACCACTATCTGGGAAATCCCAACGCTCCAGTTACTATCCTGGAATTTTCAGATTTTCTCTGCACTGCGTGCGCCTTCCACGTCGAAGAGACTGAACCAAGGATCATCGAGACGTATGTTGCATCAGGGAAGGCGCGGATCGTACACCGGCACCTCCTGCAGCTGGGAGAGGAGTCACTGCGTGCCGCAGAAGCAGCGGAGTGCGCTGGCGATCAGGGCAAATTCTGGGAGATGCGCGACGCCATCTACCGCAATCAGGTCGCGCTCTACACGACGGGCGATTTCGACGCAGCACTAGCATACCTGGCACAAAGCATCAATCTTGCCTTGAACGAGTATCGTGTGTGTATGCAATCACGCACGCATCGCGCCCGCATCGAAGCAGATTTCCGCGCAGCACAGGACGCTGGGGTACGCTCACGCCCTGTCTTCGACATCAACGGACGACGCCTGGTTGGTGCGCGACCGTTTGAGGAATTTCAGGGTATTATCAATACATCTCAATAGTGGACAGACTTGAGCAGTACGCCCACGAACCTCTTCTGGTGCGCGTACTCGGTCATTCGTTTCGGCGGGCACCGGTCGTGACGCACTGTGAGGGGCGACCGAAAGATATAACAGTTCTCAGATACGTTGACCCTTGTCTGGGGCTGTTATGTTGCGCGAGGCACCCGCTTCTAGCAGAGTGTAGACCGAAATTGATTTCGGTCATTACGTGGGGTGCGCCATTCCCAGGAGTGCTCAACCTAATAGGTTCAACCTTTGTGAGAACTGCTATAATTCAGTCAACAATCGCCCGCCGAAATGTGTTCCATTCATTGTTTGCAACCAGGGCGCGCAATCGAGTCTGATCCTTCCTTATTCGGATCGCTGGCACACCTGGCACAAACCATAGACTTCAAGCCAGTGACCTTCGACCTTGAAGTTCAACCGACGCGCCAGGCCACCCAGAAGTGTCTCGATATCACACCCTTCAAAGGCGGTAACTGCTCCGCATTTGCGGCAGATCATGTGATGCTGATGACCCCGTTCTACCGGCACATAAGCATGCTCATTTGCCACATGTGTCTCTTTTGAAGCGCTCCAATGGACGCGCGAAAGCCATCCATCCTCAACCAGCAGATCGACCGTGCGGTAAATGGTTGCACGCCCGATCGGACCAGACTCGCCGCCGAGATCGCGAAACAACTGCTCGGCACTGAATGGTTGATTATACTGCATGATCCGTTCCAGGATGGCACGACGCGGGGCGGTCACTCGATGTCCGTGTGCGCTCAGGTCTTTGAGCACATTTTCAGCCCACGACATAGCCATATCCTCCTGTTCGTCAAACCAGTTTCCGCAAGAAAGCCGCATACAGGCATCTCTGCCCGACATTCCGAGCGGAAATGGTGTAAGATATACTTTGACCATCTATTATATCACTATTTGAGTAATTGTATGAACAATCCGTCCCAACACACATTGCCGCTAATCCCGCTAGTTATCGTATGTCTCGGCATTGGCACAGCCTTGTTCGTGGTCAGGGGGAATACATATGTGACGGCGCAACAGGGATACCCGGCGCCAGGCGCAACCGTGTCGCTGTCACCAGCCTACCCGCCGCCAGTATCGCCGACCGCCGTACGTTCACCCATTGCTACTACCGCGGTGCTACCAACGGTTCCTCCAGAGCCTGCCACAACAACCCCGACGCTACCGACAGTCCCGACAATACCACCAACTCCGACAACGCTACCTACCATACGTCCCACACTGACCATGACACCACCGCCAACCCGCGTATCAACCACTGCGCCACAGTTCGCGCAAGTTGTCGAAGCGACGCCGACAACACCAGGCGCCCTGGAATGCGCTCCTGGTCGGTTGATCACCATCAGCGGTGTTGCGCCGCCATATGCGCCGCTGTTGATCTACTTCGAAAGTCGGATCGTCGGCGGCGGCAGCGCCCGTGCATCTGGCGACTTTGTGCTGCCATTAATCCTCGGCATGGAGCGAGCTGGAACGTATGAGGTAACGGTACGAATACGCGGCGTAGGGCAGATCGTCCGCTCGGTGACGTGCATCGTCCCGCCGACGACGCCGACGCCTGTGCCACGTCGGTTACGATAACAAGGTACCATAACAAAGACGTTCCATGACAAACGCATACTTGCGTCTTGACAGGGTTCGTGCTATGTTCTATCGTACAGCAAACGTGGAAGGAGCGTCACAGACGGTGGATATCGCACTCAATGATAAGCCCTGGGCGGGTTGGGTGCATCTTGTCCGTCAGGCGCTTAATACCACCGTCTCCCTGCCAGACGATCAGTTGCTACTAGTGCGCGATCTCGCCGGGCGCTCATTCCGCCCACGTGAGCCAGCGCCGGGTGTCATTCCGCGGATTGGCGCCGTATTGATCGCTCTCTATCCCGATGGCGCCGATCTGCGTTTGCTGTTGACCGTGCGGAGTAACCACGTTGCCAGCCATCGAGGAGAGGTATCTCTGCCGGGAGGCGCCACCGACCCAGATGATGCTGGACCGGTTACGACAGCATTGCGCGAATGCGCAGAAGAACTTGGTATCGCGCCTGATACCGTGACGGTGATCGGAACACTCACGCCAGTCTATATCCCGCCGAGCAATTTTCGTATTACACCGGTCGTGGGAATGCTCAATGCACCACCATGCCTGACGATCAACCACGATGAAGTCGAGCGGGTTATCACTGTTACCCTGCGCGAACTCCTCGACCCGGCGACAGTTATGGTGGAACACTGGAAGTTGCACGGTCACGATGTGCTTGTGCCATTTTTTGCCATCGCCGGTTACAAAGTATGGGGCGCAACTGCACTCATTCTCAGCGAACTTGTGGCCCGGATGCGACACGCTAGAATCGCGTATAATGCAGAAGCATCCTGAGACAGAAGGAGCACACCATGACGCTTGATGAAGCCATTGCTGATCTGTCACAGCGGATCAAGAACGTCAGTCCCGACGCCGTTCTCAAAGTGCAACGTCGTTCTGCCGAGGAAGCAGCAATACGCGCGTATGCGCCAGCCGAACACGAGGAAGCGATCCGATCAGCAACCCAGGAGATAACGCTGAAATTGCTCACTGAGGAAGGACTCGACGTGCAGGTGCTGGTCTACGACATTGCTACATCGTTGCCAAAGGAGCAGTAGGGGGATGATTGAGTTATTTCAGTATGAGGAACAGGTGCTGGCATGATTTCACTTGGTCAGTTGGGGAAAGCCGCAGGCATCGTCATTGGTACAGCAGCAGGACTTGCCGGCGTCGGCGCCATCGCAGCACTGCGCCGCCCGCTGCCCCGTACATCCGGCACGCTGCCGCTGCCAGGGTTAAAAGCGCCGGTCAAGGTGATTCGCGATCGCTGGGGTGTTCCGCATATCTACGCTGCTAACAATGAAGACCTCTTCATGGCGCAGGGATATGTCCACGCCCAGGATCGACTCTGGCAGATGGAGTTTCAGCGGCGTGCCGCGTCAGGTCAACTGGCAGAGCTGTTTGGTATAGCAGCGCTCGACTCCGACCGGTTCATTCGGGTGTTAGGGTTCAGCCGGGTGGCGCAGCGCGAAGCCGACACGCTCGATGACGAGACACGTCGGTTGGTCGAGGCGTATGTTCGGGGCGTCAATGCATTTATTGACCAGCATGCTGGCAACCTGCCGATTGAATTTACGATTCTGCGGTTGCGTCCCCGCCCCTGGACGGTAGCGGATGTGATTGTGTGGGGCAAAATGATGGCGCTGCAACTCGCGCACAACTGGCGTGAGGAACTGGTTCGCGCGCGTCTGATTGCGACAGTTGGCGCGGAACGCGCTGCAGCACTTGAACCACGCTACCCGGACGACCATCCGATCATTGTGCCGCCTGGAGTCCAGTATACACGCACAATGGGGCAATCCGCCATTGATCGGGCGGATGCCGTCGCCCGCTTCTTCCCTGATGGCGCTGGGCAGGGCAGCAATTCGTGGGCTGTGGCACCGCAGCGCTCCGCTGGCGGCGGAGCAATGCTCGCCAGCGATCCCCACCTGGCAATCACGATGCCCTCGCTCTGGTATGAAAACCATCTGAGCGGCGGCGATTTTCACGTTACCGGTGCAAGTATTCCTGGCACGCCTGGAGTGATCATCGGGCACAATGAGCATATTGCCTGGGGCGTGACTAATACGCGCAACGATGTCCAGGACCTCTATTTGGAAAAATTCGATCCGACCGATCCGACTGGGTTGCGGTATGAGTATCAGGGGCGGTGGGAAACTGCTGAACTGGTGCGTGAGGAGATCGTCGTCCGCGGGCAGCGTGAGGTGGTGATCGAAGAGGTGCGCATCACACGTCACGGTCCGATTATCAACGCTCTGCTTCCCGATCAGAAACAGAGCATATCGAATGGTCAGACGACGCATGCTGATCAACCGCTGGCGCTGCGCTGGACGGCGCTGACGCCGGGGCGCCTGCTGCGTGCTGTGTTTCGATTGAACCGCGCTCGCGATTGGGACAGTTTTCGCGCAGCACTGGCCGACTGGACTGTGCCGCCGCAGAACTTCACCTATGCCGATGTGGAAGGGAATATTGGTTATGCACTCGGCGGTGATGTTCCACTGCGTGCGAAAGGCGACGGTCGCCTGCCAGTTCCCGGTTGGACAGGTGAGTACGAATGGGTCGGCATTATCCCGCATGCTGAATTGCCCCACGTTCTGAACCCGCCGGAAGGATTTGTCGTTACCGCTAACAACCGCATCGTTGGCGACTCGTATCCGTATCCATTCCCGGCAGAATGGATGAATGGCTACCGTGCTGCGCGCATTCGTCAGTTGATCGAACAGACTCCCCGCCACGACGCAGAGTCGTTTGCACGCATTCACGCTGATGTGCGCAGTCTGCCTGGACTGGAACTGGCGTCGCTTGCCGGTCGTCTGCCTGCCGATGATCCGGTGGCGCAGCAGGCGCGTGATACACTTGCGACCTGGAATGGCGAATTGAGCGCCGATAGTGTCGGCGGCACGATCTATGCCCGGTTGCGCGAGCGCCTGTTGATCATTGCCTGTGCTGATGCCGCCGATATGCTTAATCTCGTTGTCGGGTTGGGGGCGTTCGCATCGCTGCCAGGGCGTGATTTCGCTCATCGGCTGTTCCCCGAGCTCCTGCGCCGTCTGAGTGAACGTGATGATCGCTTCTTTGGCGAGCGCACGGCGGATGAAATCCTGGCTGCTGCCTGGAATGCGACCATCGCTGAACTGCGCGCTGAACTCGGCGACGATGTCAGCACCTGGCGGTATGGGCGTATCCATTCGCTAACGATTCGCCACCCGCTCGGTTCGTTGCCAGCGCTGGCAACGATCTTCAACCGTGGACCGTTCCCAACGGGCGGCGATCTCGATACAGTCAATATGGGATTCCTGCCGCGCGAATTTGCCGGTCCACCCTTCTATGTCGCGCCATCGTACCGCCAAATTTGTGATACTGCTGACTGGGATCGCAGTCAGAGCATTCAGCCAACCGGTCAGTCAGGGCACCCTGGCAGCCGTCACTATAGTGATTTCATCCAGCCGTGGCTTAACGTGCAGTACCATCCAATGCCCTGGAGCCGCTCACGAGTCGAAGAGGTTGCTGCGTTACGAATGACCTTGCAGCCAGCAGAGGAACACGAAGTAAGCGCCAGTGTTCAGGCAAGGAGTGCGCTATGAAACCGGTGCGTCGCATCCCGCCCGGCCCGGGGCAGGAGTCGGTCTGGGATTATCCGCGCCCGCCGCGGGTCGAACCGACATCACGCCGCGTGCGGGTGGTGTTCGGCGGGGTGACTATCGCCGATACGCGTCGCGCGCTGCGTGTTCTGGAGACGAGTCATCCGCCGACATACTATATCCCGCCCGACGATATTCGAATGGAGTATCTGACGCCGACTGGCAGACGGTCTTTCTGCGAGTTCAAGGGATCAGCTGGATACTATACCGTGCAGGTCGGCGAGAAGCGCGCTGACCATGCGGCATGGTCCTACGCTCGCCCATCGCCCGGATACGAGGCAATCGCCGGATACGTGGCGTTCTATCCGAGCCGGATGGACGCCTGTTATGTCGATGATGAACAGGTCGTCGCGCAAGAGGGCGATTTCTACGGCGGCTGGATCACGTCGGATATCGTCGGACCGTTCAAAGGGGGACCGGAGACGTGGGGATGGTAGCAGCGCTGCTGTCTATCCGTGCCAGGATGCCGCAGATTAGCGCAGTAAATGCTGGTCGTGCCGCATCGCCAGCATCCAGCACTTCCTGATGATTGGCAGGCGGTCCGTTCGGCAACGCGAGGTTGGTAATCAATGACAATCCCAGGCAGCGCATCCCCATATGCCGTGCCACGACGACTTCCGGCACAGTGGACATTCCAACCGCATCGGCGCCGAGTGTGCGACACATGCGCAGCTCGGCGCTGCTCTCGAATGCGGGACCGGCGAGCATCATGTAAATGCCTTCACGCAATGGTATACCCAATTCGGCTGCTACCGCGCGCGCCACTGCCTGTAACGCTGCGTCATATGCACCCACCATGGGTGGAAACCGCGGTCCCAGCCGATCATCGTTCGGTCCGCGCAGCGGGTGATGCCCGGCCAGCCCTGGCAGAAAAATATGATCAGTGATCAACATCAGATCGCCGACACGCCAGTTGTCGTGTAATCCGCCTGCCGCGTTGGTTGCCAGTAGCGTGGTACACCCGAGAGCATGTAACACGCGCACCGGAAATGTCACCTGTTGCATCGAGTGCCCCTCGTAAAAGTGGAAACGTCCGCGCATCACAGCAATTGGCTGCCCTGCCAGCAGACCGATCACCAACTCACCGCGATGACCAGCGACCGCAGGCTGCACAAAGCCGGGTATCTCCGTATAGGGTACTGTGACAGACTCGGTGACCGCATCTGCCAGGTCACCCAGCCCTGATCCAAGGATGAGCGCAATCCGCGGTTCAATATGACTACGGGCAGCGATAGTGAAACGCGCCTGTTCAATTTGGGCAGAAAGATCGTTATCCATCTGTCTTTTGTGCAACGTCCCGACACCACGAAAGCGATGTCATATTCGACTCAACAGTTCGCGTTTTTTCTCCTCAAACTCGTCCCGCGAAATCAAGCCGCGGTCGCGCATATCTGCCAGGCGCTGCAACGCATGCGATATACGTTCGACGTCTGAGTCACCAGCAAATGCATCTTCCAGTTCAAGGTAAGCATCGATATCGTGCTGGTTGAGATAGGCGTAACCACGTTGCAGGTCGCGCTGCGCTTCGCTTAGAGCGCGCTTGAGTTCATCAGGACTGTCAAGATTACGACACTGACAGATGCCAGACACCGAAGCAGTGGTCATCTCAACATCACCAAAACCAAAGAGACGCCCCAACCAGCTCTGGCGGAACTTGATCTCATTTATTTTCTCAATTGGTACATCGACTACTTCGATGTTGAAAATGCCCCGCAGCATAAGCACACGCCGATCGGTAACAACGCAGCGTGTATTCGACCAGTACAGATAATCGAGCGCAGCGCTGCAAAGAATAAGCAGGCTAATAATAACGCACACCATCAGTACCAGCACGCCCACTTCCATCCCTGCAAGCACTTTATCGGGAAAGGCAATCTGCGAGACGATGCCAGCTGCAATCAACACGCCGATCAGCGCAAGTTCGGTCACGATATTGCTGATCAAAACGAACACATGTTGCCGACCGATATAACGCACTCGTTCACCGCGCCCTAGGAGGGTCTCTATCGTTTTCATCGGTATCTCCCTGAGCGAAATAGCGCGTTGCGGATGAGGTAATAGATACCGGACCAGAGGTGCGCAGCACCCGTCGAACATCATCGAGAAACGCCAGCGAACGCAGATCACGTTCCAGGATATGGCGCAGGTAGGCGCGCAACAATGATTCGGTTTCCGCGCGTGTAGCAGGTGATATGCGGAGTTCTCCGGAAATCTCCAGCGGTTGAGACTGAAGGTAGCGTAGCAGTTTGAAAGCCGTCAGACTCATTGACAATGCCTGACAATCCACTCCAGCGCAATCGGGGCAAAGCGCTCCACCTGTTATTGGACTAAAACGACTGGTCGCTTCAGTCAATACTGCGCCGCACGCAGCGCATTCGTACAACTGCGGACGGTATCCAAGGGCATCAAGTAGATGCAATTCATACGCGCGCAGCGTCAGATCGATCGCAGCACCAGCATCGAGCGCGCGTAATGTGCCGAGTAGAACTGAAAAGGCACGTTTATTTTCGGCTTCTTCCTCAACCAGGCGATCAACAAGTTCAGCGGCATAGTATGCTGCACCAATACGTTCCAGATCGGCGCGCAGTCGCTCGAAGCGATCCAGTGGATTGCTCTGCGTCACAATGTGCAGATTGCGCCCAATTGCCAGCATGAGCGTTGTATGGGTGAACAATTCGATATGCCCGGCTAGGCGACTCTGTATTTTGCGCGCACCTCTGGCAACAACGCGCTGTCTGCCCAGCGGCGTCAGTATCGTTAACAGACGATCCGCCTCACCTACATCAGACCGCCGAATGATGATCGCTTCGGTACGGTAGACACGATCCCGCAATGTCGTAACTCACCCTCTTACCTAACAACGGCGCAACAGTTATCGGCAGCGCCAGCGGATTATTATAGACCTTGCGTCAGGCACCGGTCAATCATAACGTCAGCCCCCCAGCCACTCCGCCCGTAGATGCGCAAAACGACCTTCGATAATACTCTGCCGGATGGTGCGCATCAATTTGAGCAGGAACGCGACATTGTGCAGGCTGACCAGTCGAATGCCGAGCAGTTCCTGCGCGCGGAACAGGTGATGAATATAGGCACGCGAATAGCGACGGCACGTATAGCAGTCACACCAGGCATCCAGCGGGTTCGGATCGTTGCGCAACGTAGCATTGGCAACATTCAACTTCCAGCGACGTTCCACATCGCGCACCAGCGCCGTGCCGTGGCGACCGAGGCGTGTCGGGCTGACGCAATCGAACATGTCGATCCCACGCGCCACGCATTCGATCAGGTCGTCCACGTCACCAATACCTAACAGATGACGCGGTAGATGATCAGGCATATGCGGCACAGTCATATCCACCACCTCACGCATCTGCTGTTTGTTTTCGCCGAGTGACCCGCCAATACATAACCCATCGAATGGCAATTCGCGCAGATACTCGGCACTTGCCCGCCGCAGATCGGGAAAGACCCCACCATGAACGATGCCAAACAACGCCTGATGCGGATTCGGCGGCACAAACGGCAACCCGCCTTCCTGCGTCGCCTGGTGGAACATCAGACAGCGTCGCTCCCAGGCATGGGTGCGCTCCAGCGAACGCGCCGTATAATCGTAGCCTGCGTGAAACGGCGGCAACTCATCAAAGCAAAGGATAATATCAGCACCAATGCCTTTTTGAATTTCAATACTGCGCTCTGGCGTAAACACATGCGTGGAACCATCGATATACGATTTGAAAATCACGGCGTCATCGGTGACTTTGACCATGCCGGGCTGAACCTGTTGTGTCGGTCGCCGACCTTTGATTTCATCAGCAACACCACCATACACCAGGCTAAATACCTGAAATCCGCCACTATCGGTCAGAATAGGACCGTCCCACCCCATAAAATGGTGCAATCCACCCATACGGGCGATCAATTCGTGACCAGGTTGCAGGTAGAGATGATATGTATTGCCAAGAATAATCTGTGCACCGTGATCGCGCACTTCATCGGGAGTAAGAGATTTGATCGATCCCCGCGTTCCAACCGGCATAAAAACCGGCGTCTCGATCACTCCGTGGACGGTGGTGATGCGCCCTGCACGGGCGCGACTATGCGGATCGCGCGCTTCGATATCGAATTTCAGTGTCATAAAAGAACTGTACCGTCAGAATCAAAGTGCTCTATTATACCAGTTCTGACTGCGCACGGGGGGACTTCGATCGCAAACACACGTTACGAGAATGAAGCGTCTGTTAGATGGACGTGCCTACAAACCTGCGTCATCTGCGCCTGAAGCGCCCGGCGTTGGGGTCGGCGTACCTGACGACTCTGAACTTGACGGCGTCATCGTCGGTTGCCCTGCCTCCTCAGTCGGTGTGACCGACGGGGTGAGAATCGGGGTCTGGGTCGGGGTTAAAGTCGGCGCCAGCGTCGGGGTTATAGTTGGCACTGGCGTTGGCGTTGCAGTCGGCGCCGGAGTCTCGGTCGGTGCCAGCGTTGGCGTTGC
>JAGHYV010000108.1 GCA_017743475.1 Roseiflexus sp.
GAACTTGCGATGCAGCATCGCCAGAAACTCGAAAGCATGGGGGTGATGGCGCAGGGCATCGCGCACGAGTTCAACAACCTGCTTGCCATTATCCTGAACAATGCTGAACTGACCCTCGCAACGCTTGAACCTCATACACCGGAACGCCTCTCGGTCGAAGCGATTGTCAGCGCCGGACGCCGGGCAGCCGTCATCACCCGTCAGATGCAGACCTATGTCGGGCATAGCCCATTGCAGACGACCATGCTCAGCCTCAATGATCTGATCGAAGAGATGAAGGAACTGCTCCAGGCGTCGATTACCCGGAGTGTCGCACTGGTCTATCGCCTGAGCGACGCCAATCCGCTGGTGGAAGGTGATGCGGCGCAATTGCGTCAGGTGATCCTCAACCTGACGATCAATGCTGCCGAGGCGATCGGTGATCGATCTGGCGAGGTGGTTATCTCTACCGACGTTCGTTCCGTTGATCGCGCCCTCCTGGCGACAGCCATTGGCAGTGATGATCTGGAGGAAGGCACATATGCTGTGCTAACGGTAAGTGATAACGGTTGCGGAATGGACGCTGCAACGCTTGAGCGGATCTTCGATCCCTTCTTCACGACAAAATTCATCGGACGCGGACTGGGTCTGCCAGCCACCCTTGGCATTGTGCGTGGGCATCGTGGCGCAATCCGTGTGACCAGCACACCCGGCGAAGGGACAACAGTCACCATCTTTCTACCGGAGGTTCACTCGCCACCTCCCCAGGTCGAAACGTTCATGCCATCGTCGCGGACCTCGATCTCGCGCACCAATTGCTCGCGCATCTTTCTGGTCGTTGATGATGAAGAAAGTACGCGTGCCGTTGCAGCGCGTATGCTGGAGTGGATGGGTCACCCGGCGCTCACAACCGGCGATGCCGAGACAGCAGTCATTCTCGCCCGACAGCACCGTGAGCATCTCGCATGTGTGCTGCTCGATCTGCCGTCCGATCACAATCTCGACCGAACAGTCGGAGAGTTGCGACAGGTTTGCAGTGATATGCCTATCGTTCTAATGAGCGGCTACCCGGAAGAGATTGCGAGTCGACGGTTTGCTCACCTCGGTTTGAGCGGTTTTCTGCAAAAACCCTTCACGTCATACGAATTGAGAAGTGTGATCGACACTGCGCTAGCAATGACCGAATCACCTTCCAGTCTGACACGCACAGTCACATGTCGGGTATAATCCCGGCATCTATGATCCGTTCGTTGCAACATCGTTCAACCTGGCGCCCCGGTGCGCACCTGCCGCTACTGATTGTTCTGGCAGTGTCAGCGCTCTTCCGTGTTGCATTGTGGGATGTTCTGCCCCGCCGGGGTCTCGTTTCCGATGAGGGTGAATATCTGTCCGCTGCCTGGTGGCTGGCGCACGGGCGCGGTTTCAACTGGCATCAGGAGTATCTGTGGACGCGAGCGCCACTCTATCCCTTGTTTCTGGCGACGCATCTCAGTTTGTTTGGCGATGACCCTAGAGCAATCGTTGTCACCCAAACTGCACTGAGTCTGGTTCTCATCGTTCTGATCTATGCGCTTGCCCGCATGCTTGCACCCCCTAAACTGAAAGCGGCGCCGACACTAGCTGCTGCGCTGGTCGGCATCTCCATGCCGTTCGCTGTATACCCGCAACTGTTCCTCTCCGAGACACTGTATATCACGCTGGTATCCGGCGGCATCCTGGCGCTGGTTGCGGTCCGTCCCGGCAATGCCCGTTCATTGTCCGAAACAACGTTGTCCAATCAGGCTGGTCGAACGCTGCCGTCACGCTGGGGATTGATCATTGCTGGTGCGCTCTTCGGACTTGCGACGCTGACACGCAGCCAGACGCTCCTGTTTCTGCTGGTGATCGCCGGGTGGCTGGCATATACAGGGCGGCATGCTCTGCGCCATGCACTGTTGCAGGCGATCATGTTTCTGTCCGTTGCAGCACTCGTCATCACGCCGTGGACGGTCTACAACTCGCGGATCTACGGCGGGTTGATTCTGGTTGATACCAGTGGCGCCTTTAACCTGCTCCTGGGCGCGTGGTCGGCGCATGATGGCACACGACGAGACGCTCCGACGCGCGATTTTGTGCTGGCAATGTTTCCCAACCGGCGCGTGACGGCGCCAGCCGATACCTGTCTGCCGCATCCCGGCGTGCAACCTGACCAGGCAGCACGACAGGCGGCGATGGTTCGTGAGGGATTGTGCCTGATCCTGAACCGTCCGCTGGCGTTTGTCCACAAGTCGCTGATCGAGTTCATCGATCTGTTCCGCATTAACTACACTGGCGCCGAGCGTTTGACCGACGGATTCTCGACCGGACGACTGCCAGTCTGGTATGTCGTGCTGCTGTTCCTGCTCGATGATACGCTGTATGTGCTCGCTCTTCTGCCTGGCGTTATCGGATGGGCAGTGGTGCGCCGTTTCTCGCCTGCACCCGGCGCGGTCGCTCTGGTCGGCTTGTGGCTGATCTTCAATATCACACTGGCGCCGCTGCTGTTCGCCATCAACCGCTTCCGCCTGCCGCTCCTGCCGTTCCTCTTCATTCTGGCGGCGGTGACGATCACGATGTTGCTGCGTAACCGCGCCTGCCTGGACGATGTGCTGCGCACGCGCTACGGCATCGCCTGTGGTGCGCTGGCTGGATTACTGACACTCGTTGCTGCCGCACCGTATGCCTACCTGGAACCGCGACCGCACGGCAGCGACTCACAGTGGGCGTCGTATCTCGGACCATACCCGTCAAGTCTGGCAATCACCGGCATTGCAATTGCGGCACGCCCGCGCGCGCTGGACGATGCACGCTTTCTGGCGGCGCTGCAAACCGGCAATATCGCCGCTGCCGAAACGATCCTGCACAGCGGCACGCCTGGACGCGACACTGCACGGCTCGGCGCTGCTCTGATCGCCGCCCATCAGGGTCGATATCACGAGGCGCTGGCGTTGATCCCGCCACCTGATGTTCTTGCTGCCACAGGCGATGTGCTGGCGAGTGTCCTGCGCGGCGATCTGTTGCGCAGCATCGGTGATGAATCTGGCGCGCGCTCTGCTTTTACGCCACGCTATGTCGATGCTGCCAACCCGGTCGAGTGGGCATGGGAGTGGCTGCGACCGGCGCCAACCCGCACCATCGACTTGGGCGGCAACCTCGATCTGGGGTATATTCGCGGATGCTACCCCGGCGAGGGTGATGCGGCGACCCGCACAACCTATCGCTGGTGCACCGATGGTGCGCAACTGCGCTTCCCACGCGCCGGGCGCGCCCACCCACAGCGCCTTGTGTTTATCGTCGATGGACGAGGATGGTCTCCCGATCTGCGCCCTGTTCCACTGGTGCGCGTCCTGCTTGATGGGCATATCATCGGCGCATTCCCGCCGGATGGCGAGGATGGGAGGACATTCGAGGTCGTACTCCCGCCAATGCCGGAAGGCGCTGATGTTGTCATCGAACTACGCGGTCCCACCTTCGTTCCCGATGCAGCGCGGTATCTGAGTCAACAGGGAGAAGCGGCTGTGGGACAGGTGCATCGGTTGATGGTGCGACTTGATCGGGTTGTGATTGTTGAGGAGTGAGAACTGAGAACTAAGGACCGGAACTGAGATCAGTTTATATCGATAATTATGGCGCATGTCAGACGTATCACAGTAGCATTCTTGTCGAACCAGGCGCACGTCCTGGCGCTGATCGGGCTGACCGGGCTGGCACTGGTGTTGCGGTTGCTGGTGTGGCGCTGGCATGAACTCTACCCATTGGGCGGCGATGAGCAGGAGTATCTGAATCAGGCGCTGACGTTGCTGCGCACACGGCAGTATGTCGAACTGCGCCTGATGCGTCCGCCCCTCTATGCTATCTTTCTGGCAGTGTGCATCGTTGCGTTCGATCTGCTGATCCAGAACCTGCGCCTGGTGCAGGCGATCATCAGCGCGCTGACGGTGATCCCGCTCTACCTTCTGACCCTCCAGCTGTTCGGCAATCGCCGCGTGGCACTGGTTGCCGGCTTGCTGATGGCGCTGAATTACACGCTGGCGTTTACCGCTACCGAACTGTTGACCGAAACCCTCTTTCTGTTTGTGGCAACGATCATCTTCTGGTTGCTTTCGCGGATTACGTCCCGATCACGATGGCAACCGGTCTTTGCTGGCGTCTGCCTGGGCGCACTGGCGCTGATCCGGTCTGTCGCCCTGCCGCTGCTGGTGCTGGGGGCGATCTGGCTGCTGCTCAACACGGGCAAACGCACTGCAATTATGTTCGTTCTCGCCGCCATCCTGGTCATCGCACCGTGGACGATACGAAACTTCCTGACCTATCACGCCCTGATCATTATCGACACGACTGGAGCGGAGAATCTCTGGCTCGACAACGATCCAGCCGGACGCGAGTCGGTCAAGCGTCAACTCTATGCGCTTGGCGATGATATGGCTGCGCGTCAACGCCTAGCAACCGAACGTGGCATCGCGGCGATCCTTGCCCATCCCGATTACATGGCGGCGAAAGTCTGGCGTGAGGCGCGGCTCTTTCCTGCGCTCCAGTTTTTCGACGATATGCGCAATCGTCCGGCGATCTGGGTTCCCCCGCTCCAGGTGTGGTTGCGCCTGCTCCTCGGCGATGGTCTCTGGACTATGATCCTTCTCGGCGGCGCTGCCGGTCTCTGGCTTGCGCCAGCGCGCCGCTGGACGGCAATGCTCGCCGCGCCGTGGATGCTCTATATCGTGCTGAGCACCCTGATCTTCCACGTCGAACCGCGCTACCGGTTGCCCATCTACCCTGCGCTCATCCCTTATGCTGCCTGGGTGATCGTTCGCCTGAGCGCGTGGCGGCTGCCGACAATGCGCCAGATACCGGCGCTGAGCGCTGCCGCACTCACGTGCGCAGGTCTGATCGCCCTCATGCTCGCACATCGTTCGTACCCGGCAGAAGCGATCATGCTGGCGCAAAAGCATACCCATCTCTGGCAGGCGGAACGCGCGCTCACAGACAGTAATCTTGTCACCGCGCGCATTGCCGCAGAAACGGCGCTGCATCTCGATTCGCGCTCCGCTCTGGCGCGCGTTGCCCTGGCGCGCGTCGCTCTGCTGAACGGCGACGCCGACGCCGCACTCGAACATCTGAACGCAGCGTTGACTGCTATCCCTGATCATCCGTACGCCCATCTCTTGCGTGGCGCCGTCCATCGTCTCAATGGCAACCAGCGCGCCGCCCAGAGAGACCTGCGTTACGAGACGGCATCGCTCGAGGATCTGCAACGCTGGGCGTGGAACGTTTTTCGCCCCATTGCACCGCCACAGGAACACCTGGATGTCGGCAGCCTCGACTTGGGGTATGTGCGCGGGTTTCATCCGCCGGAAAACGGCTTCCGCTGGACGACCGACTGCGCTGAGATACTGCTGGCAGCGCGTCCCGGCGGCGTTCTCGAACTTCGCATCGGCGGCGACCGATTGCCCGGCGCACCATCGCCAGAGATCACGATCCGAATCGATAGCATCGACGCCATTCGCATGACCGTTCCACGCGGCTGGCACACTGTACAATTACCGCTACCGCCCGGCGTTACCGACGATGAACAGATACTGGTCAGCATTCAGAGCACCACCTATCGCCCCCGAAGCATCGACCGGGCGAGTCCTGACAACCGTCTGCTTGGAGTCGCCATCGATGAAGCAAGGGTCGTGTATGCGCCCTGACAGTACGATCAAGGTTCCGGTTCAATGACACATCAATCGCAGGCGCGTATCTTCCTGTTGATCATCCTCGCACTCGCGCTGGGATTACGTCTCATCCTCTGGAGTCAACCGCTCCACGAGCCAGCCAACGATGAGGTTGAATACATCACTGTTGCGCGCGACCTGCTAGAAGGGCGCGGATGGTCGTTCTACGAGCAGTACCACTGGTTGCGCGCTCCCCTCTACCCGTTGTTCCTGGCAGCATCCTGGCGGCTTGTGGGCGACGATGGCTGGCCCTATGCCACGCGTGCGTTGCATCTGGCAGCGCTGCCCAACATTCTGCTCAGCGTCGTGAGCGTGTACCTCACGTACGCACTGACCATGCGACTGGTAAAGCACCAGCAATCAGCACTGCTGGCAGCGTTGATCGCCGCCGTCCTCTGGACGAACGCCACATTTGCCAGTCTGTACATGTCTGAGACGCTCTTTACCGTGCTGTTTCAGGTCGGAATGCTGATGCTCCTCCATGCAGCGGATCAACAACCGGCATCGCAACGCTGGCTGCTAGTCATCGCCGCAGGAGCGGCGCTGGGACTCGCTGCACTGACCCGGTCGCTGGCACTCCTGTTCCTGCTCGTCGCGGCGCTCTGGCTGGCGTTTCAGGTTTTACGGCGAAACCCGTCCGGCGATGTTCGACGCCGGTTGACGGTGCCACTGTTGACCGCGACCCTCTTTTTGCTGAGCACCGGAATGGTCATCGCACCCTGGACGATCCGCAACTACCAGGCATACGGCGGGTTCATCCTGATCGAAACCGGGCTGTCGTACAACCTGTGGGTCTTCAACGAACCACACGAAGACCGCGATACTATCCATCGGATACTTGAAGGCATCAGCAACCCGGTCGAGCGGTCGAACTATGCGACTGCACGCGGATTGGAGCGTCTGCGTGAAGACCCGACGATTGTGGTGCGGAAACTCTGGCCCAACTGGGTCTTTCTGGCGCGCGTCAAACCGATCCAGGATCGCTTCCTGATGGAACATTACGTCGCTGACATTGATCTGCCGCTGTTCGTCGCCGCCCTGATCTTCGACGATCTGCTGTATCTCCTGATCGCTACTGGCGCGATTATCGGTCTGGCGCATGCAGTGCGCATACGCAACATACCATCCGATCAGCAGCTCCACCAATCCTGTCATCCGCCGGTTGCTCCAGCTGTGCTCTGCCTGATCTGGATCGGCTACGCAATTGTGACGATGCTGCTCACCCACGGTGAAGCGCGCTACCGACACTTCCTCTTTCCGACACTCATCCCATACGCGGCATGGACGTTCACTACACTGACGCAGCGCATCGCCTGTTTTGAGCGTCGGCGTCTGCTAATGATCGCACCGCTGGTCTGCATCTTCCTCTGGACGGTGCTGACCGCCTACCCGTGGTCGTGGGCTGGCGAGAACCTGGCGCGCGGCGGCCATGCACTGATCGGTGACGCATGGATGGCATTGGGCGCGCCGGATCGCGCGGTGAGCGCCTACCTGAGCGCACTAAGCGTCAAAGTGACGCCCGATGGATGGTTGCGGCTTGGACAGGCGCATCTAGCGCGCGGCGAGATTGCGCAGGCGCGCATTGCGTACCGCGCAGCGTGGGACGCAAGCCGGGCGTACTTTATCGCCAGCGCCCGCCTCGGTGATCTGGAACGTTCGCTCGGAAATCTGGACGAAGCACGACGCGCATTTGCCGGGTATTACGCCGACGAACAGCGCGTCACCGACTGGTCGTGGCGTGTGCTGGGGCGCAACCCACCGTCATCCCTGGATGTCGGTGACGGACTCGACTTTGGGTACGTTGGCGGCGTCTATCCTGCGGAAGAACTTCAGGGCACACGAGCGCGCTGGAGTGCAGGGCGCGCATTGCTGCGGCTCGGCAGCGTCGAAACGAACACGCCAGCGCTGCTCACCCTTCGCCTGGCGGCGCCGCACCCGGATCAAACCAGCGTCCCTGCACGCATTTGCGTTGATGGAACCTGTCGCAGCATTTTCTTGAGCGCTGACTGGCGCACCTGCACCTTCATCTTCAACATTCGTGACCAACCAGCGTTGACGGTTGAGGTGCACACGCCGACCTTCACTGCGGCTGACGGGCGTCGGCTGGGGGTGCTGATCGACCGCGCACATCTGACGCTGCTCGTTCCTGGTTCAGAGTAATAGGGGAATGGAAAAGATGAATCTCAGTCAAGATCTGCAGAAGATCTGCGTATTACCGAAAAATATTCTGAATGAGATTGCTGGATAAGAATCAGGGATCCGGGAATGAAGACGAGCGCTTGAGGAACCAGAAAAAGTCTTGTTTCTGCCATGACTGCAGCTACGAGATGGATAACGAACCAGATAGGAACGACCACCCAAAAGAATACACGAAGGTAGTCATTCCATTTGCTATAACCTAACAGAGAGATGAACGGGATGACTCCCGGCGTAGCCAGGAGTTGCCACCAGGTAATAGCTCTAAAAACATTATATCTTAGTATGGGTAGTCCAGGGTAATTCCCATAGGGGGTAATAAGAAATTGTTCTCCATAAGCGATTCTTAGGCTAAAGAATGTCAAGGTATAGATAAACACACTAATTATCCCAATAATTACGGATCTAGCACGTAGTTTCTTCGGATAAACAAATAAGGCAGCAAAAATACACATAAACGGAATAAAACCACTCGTTTCACGATTGAGCGCGGCAAAAAAGGTAATCGGTGGGATAAACAGAGGTTTCTGGGAAATAATTGAAAGTCCGGCAAGAAGGTAAAAAATAACATCGAAGAAGGTGTTAAACTGAAGATCACTATCGTAGTGGGAGTAACTCATACTCCATGCCAGAATCATGATACCTATCATTGAGCTATAAAAAGAAATACCAGATTTTTGGTAGTAGAGGTAGGCGACAAAGAAAATAGTTGAATCTTGTATATATCTAAGACCGATAAAAACTAGTACGTGCGGGGAAGGCACGCCTAGCGCTTGAAGGAGCTTGATCAGCCCTTCGACGATATATGCAGACAAGACCCGGTACTGCCAAGGGTTGCCAGCTTTTCCCTCGATAATATTTATATGACGCTCGAGCTGGTATGTATCGAGATATCCTAACCCACGGACAAGGATGTAAGAATCGGTTGTAAAAATCGCAAGCAAAAAGAAGATTAGACCAACTAACAATGAGGAAAGGTAATAAAATGCAGAGCGACCATTCATAAAAAACTACCTTGGTTGCTCCTTGACGCCTAGTCGAGCGAATACCTCTGGAATGAGAGCGTGATCAAAAACTAACATCTCGGATAGAGCCGCTTCAGAAGCATTGCGATCGAGATTAAAGAAAGGCTTCCCTATGATTCTGGATTGCGGTTGTATTCTTTCCTCGCCACACGATGGCGTCCTGCCCCCGCTATCGAGCGTTCCACCACCCACCGCTTCGGGATGAAGGCACATCCCTTTTGTCCAGGCGGTTTTTCGATACTATTCAGGCGTATCGCCGTATTTTTTAGCCATTCATCTAACCCTTTTTTACCCCCCCATCCACCCGAATCTCTTGCATTCGCGGAAATGAGTAATGATGTGCGGCGAGAAGCCATTCTGCACCCTCGGTATCTGAAATGTCCGCCGAGTGGACGAGCACACGCAACAGAAACCCGTTTGTATCAACCCAACATTGCCTTTTGCGCCCGTTGACTTTTTTTCCCATCATCGCCGCGCTCGCCGCCCGCTTCGGTTGTTTTGACGGATTGAGAGTCCAGGACGCTAATGGACGGCTCCGGGTCGCGATCCAGCGCGTGTCACGCCAGTTCCCGCAGCGTATCGTTGATGTTGATAAATGTTCCATCGCGATTCCACTTGTCAAAATAAGAGCGAACCGAGCTCATCGGCGGAAAATCAGCTGGAAGCAGGCACCATTGGCAGCCAGTGCGATTTTTATAGAGCAGCGCGTTGACGATCGCCCGGCGATCGATCTTGGTCAGGTGCCCGCCGTTGGGCGACGGGATGGCGACGAGCAGCGCGGATAGCAGCCCATTGCTCATCGGTCAGATCGGTCGCATACGTTGTTGGATAGGATCGAAGTGCGCGTCGTGGCATACCAGATTGCTCCTCATCAGAACGGCATGGTCACCATCGTGATACCACAAATCCGGTTTTCTGATCGCCCTCTTACATCAACCCCGTGCCGCCGCGCTTCGACAACCGCTGATCAAGTGTAACAGCGAATGCCTGGAGACTCGTGCTATCCAGTTTTTCAAGCGCATCGAGTTCTTCTTCCGTCAGATCGTATTCCTTGCATGCCTCGCGTGCATTCTCGATCAATGCCTGGCGAAACTCCGGATCCGTCACTGCACGCCCGATGACTCGCTCGACCTCCGACTGAGACATGGCTCTGCTCCTTTCTGAACGATCCTTTCTGAGCAAAGAATGCGCTACAGTTCGAGCGTATCGTGATACATACTGCGCATCCGGCGCGCTTCTCCATTGGCGCCTGACAAAGTAAACGTATCATACGCTCGTTTTAGATACGCAATCCCTTCTTTCAGGTTACCAGTCTGGAGCAGTGCCGCGCCATACGACCGCCAGGTGCGCGCCAGTTCGAAGCGATCGCGAACCGTATCACACAGTGCCGCGCTGCCGATAAAATCCTCCTGCCAGGAATACCCGCGAGCAACAGTCGCCTCGCCGCGCAGTCGAAGCGCAATCGCCGTCAGATCATCGGCGCCGAGTGAGCGACTCAACTCAATTGCTTGATTGGCGCACGCTGCCGCCGACTCCAGATCGCCATACCCGATCATCGCTTCCGCCAGCGCATTGAGCGCCTCGATCTGCAGCGATGGCGCCTGAAGCGCCTCGGCGGTCGCCAGCGCACGGCGGGCAAGTTCCGCTGCGCGCGCGTGATCACCCTGCGCGCCGTAGGTCTGCGCGAGATGCACCAGGGCATTCGCTTCCTGGTCGGTACTGCCCAGGGAGCGGTGCAGATTCAGCGCCTCCTCATATACCTGCTGCGCTTGTGCGTAGTCGCCGCGACGGTAGTGAATGATGCCAAGGGTGTTGAGCAACTGCGCTGTCGTCAACTGGGCGTGCAATCGACGCGACAGTTCAAGAGCTTCTTCACAGCGCGCCTCGGCCTCAGCATACTGACCGAGAATAGTAAGCGAGTAGGCGATATTTCCCAGAGCGTAAACAATTGCGTACTGCAACCCGATCCTGCGTGCCAGCGTTTCAGCCACGCGGTAATGTTCGAGTGCACGTTCGTGATCGCTCTGCAACTGCCAGAGGTAGCCGATATTGTTGTGCGAAGCGATCATGCCCGGCAGATCGTCAATCGACTCGCGCACTCGCAGACTCCGTTCGAAGAATTCACGCGCACGGGCGTACTCGCCGCGCAGGGTCAGTACCGAACCGCTCTCAGCGTGCAACCGGGCTTCGATCTGCTCATCTTCCACTGTTCGAACATCGGGACGCAGTGACGCTAATCCTTCTTCACATGCTGCCAGCGCCAGATCGTACTCACCGCGCCGTCGCCGCACCAGTGCAATATCTGCGTTAATGTGCGCTGTCGCCAGCGGTGCGACTTCGGTCGGATGTGTGCGCACAATATGCATCGCCTGATCCAGCGCCTCCAGCGCTGCAGCGTACCTCCCCTGCTTTTCGAGCACGGCACCGCGCCGATGGTACGCATGCCGCGCCACATCCGGCGGAATGCCGGGCGTTTCGAGAATCTGCGCAAGATGCGCCAGCGCTTTGTCGTAATGACCGAGCGTGGCTTCCACATCGGCAATCGCTGCGTGCGTCTCCCAGCTGCGCGGGTCGTTTGCATCTCCTGCCAGCGCCTCAAGCGCCCAGGTATAGTATTGCAATGCTTCTTCATTGGCGAAGACCGCACGCGCTGCATGACCGGCTTTCAGCAGATAGTGGATCGCCTTGTCGCGCCGGTTGCTGAGACGATAGTGATGCGCCAGCAAGCCGTAGTAATCGTCCAGGTCGTCGCCATAGCGCTGTTCCAGGTATTCGCCGATTCGACCGTGCAGTTCGCGCCGCCGCGAGTAGAGCATGCTCTGGTAGGCGACTTCCTGAATCAATGCGTGGCGGAACGTGTGGACCCGCTCCGGTTCAAGCCGTTCCAGCATCGTGATTTCCTGCTCGTCCAGGTGAGTCAACTGACGGAGCAGCGCGATGCGGTCAATCGTCTGAATCGCCTGTAAAACACCGAACGGTATCCGCTGCCCGATGACCGACGCCACCCGCAGTACATTGCGCGCATGTTCGTCAAGACGGTCGATACGCGCCAGCAGCAAGCCATTCAGACTGTCGGGCAGGCTATCGATGCCGTGAAGCAGTGTCTGATTCGACTGCGCGAGAACCGCGCGCAACAACTCTGCCAGAAAGAGCGGGTTGCCTGCAGCCCGCGCAGCGATCTGGCGGCGCAACGTTTCTGGCAGCGGCGCGTCGCCTGCCAGTATCTCAACCAGACGATCACTATCGGCAGCGGGGAGTTCGCGCACGTTGAGCACAGCGGCCCGATCATCATCGGTCAGGGCAGGGGTTGGGCGGTGTGCGCCAAGCAGCAAAATCGGCGCCTGATGCACCGTTTGCGCAACGCGCCGCCAGAGTTCGAGTGAGACCGGATCGGCCCAGTGCAGATCTTCGAAGATGACCAGCAGCGGATCGCGCGAAGCGGCGTGCAGCAGCAAGCGTTCAAGCAGATCGAAGCGGCGTTCCTGACGCAATTGCGGATCAAGACCACGCGTCAACCGGTTGTCGGGAATATCGAGCCGCACCAGATCGCCCAGCAACGGCAACCACTCGTCCATGCCAGGACTGAGCGCTGCAAGATGGTCGGCGATTTTTGCTGCACGCACCTCACTGCTCTCACCAGCAACCAGACTACACAGCGATTTCAGCAATTCGCCCCATGCTGCATAGGGAATAGTAGCGGTATAGGAGAGACACGCCGCCGATACCACTCGCATCCCGCGTTCGTTCGCCATCTCGACCAGCGCTGCCACCAAGCGGCTTTTCCCGACCCCTGCCTCGCCCACCAGACGCACCGCTCGCCCCGATCCGGCACGTGCGGCATCGAGTTCGCTGCTCAACCAGGCGAGTTCACTCTCTCGCCCGACGAGCGGGTGCGTTTCTCGCTGGAGCAACCTCGCCACGTCGCTGCCGTCGCGCTCACTCACGACCCGACAGACTTCGAGCGGTTCCGCCTTTCCCTTGAGCAGAACACTCCCTCGCGGCTCGCACACGATCCGGGGCGCGATATTTCCCAACACCTGGCTGCACCACACATCGCCCCATGGCGCTGCGCTCATTACCCGCGCAGCGATGTTGACCGCATCGCCCATCACAGTGTACTCTTTGCGCGTGGCGCTGCCGACATTGCCCGCAAAGACAACGCCCGGATTCAAACCGATGCGCTGCTGGAGCAGGGACGAGGTTGCGGACAGCGATCGAGCGCCAGAATCATCAGGACTGCTCAGGATCGCTTCGATATGGGCATTGACATCGTGCAGACCTTCCTGCATTGCCAGTGCGGCGTGCGCGGCTCGCTCGGCGTGATCCTCATACGCAGCTGGAGCGCCAAAAATTGCCAGCAGTTTCACACCTTCCTCAGCTACGTCCAGTTTGTTGATCACCCCGCCGTAGCGTGCAATCGAGGATTGCATGGCAACCATGTAGCGCTCAAACAGGTGCGCAGACTGCGCGGGAGGAAGCGCCTCCGCCAGCAACTCAAGTCCGACGACCTGCGCAAACAACGCAGTCACCGGGCGCAGATCGGCTTCGACCTGCGGCTGATCCGGAACGGCAATGATACGGCTTAGCAGTGCAGACGGCAGGTAGGGACTCATGCGGTCGAGATCGGACAGGAGATCGGCAAGCGTCTCACCGGTTTTCATCGCGCCTGCCTGGAAACGTTCAGCGCCCGATGGGGTGATCGAATTGACCACCGTGTGCAGACGAAAGCATCCTGATTGCAGCGTTTCACCCACAACATCGACATCGGCGAGCAACTCGCGCGTGCGCCGCCCAAGAACGATCTCACCCGG
>JAGHYV010000109.1 GCA_017743475.1 Roseiflexus sp.
CGCTGTTCGGGCGCGGCGCTGTTCGGGCGCGGCGCCGTTCGGGCGCGGCGCTGTTCGGGCGCGGCATGCCGCGCCCCGACGGGCATGAGACGCGATGAAGCTTTATCAGAGCGACAACTGCGGCAGCGCCGGATTGCAGCGACGCCACGCCAGCGCGACGCTGTTCGGGCGCGGCATGCCGCGCCCCGACGGGCAGTGACAATCGCATTGTCATCACAATTTTACAGGATCTTTAATCTTTTCTTATGCACGCTTGACATACCCGGCGTAGAGTGTTTACAATCAGTATACACATCCCCGCCCTCGCAAGAAGCACAGTTCTGGTTATGCCCTGTAGAGCACGATGTCGTGCGGCAAGGGGCGCTCGCCGCGAGTCGCTCTGTTCGCACAGCATTGACGCCAGGAGGTGAACGGATGACACTCACCCACGCGATTGGTTCGACCAACAGCGTCGAAACCGCCGACGCTGTTGTGAATCCCCCGGAAGAGGCAGCACGCATTGCGAACCTGACCGACTATGAGGCAGTCTATCGCCGTTCGATCAACGATCCGCAAGGGTTTTGGGCAGAGGCAGCGCAGGCGCTGCACTGGTTCGAGCCGTTCCATACAGTGCTCGACGACAGCAATCCACCCTTCTTCAAGTGGTTCGTCGGCGGCAAGACGAATCTGGCGTACAACGCGCTGGATCGGCACGTACAGACCTGGCGCAAAAACAAGGTGGCATTGATCTGGGAAAGTGAAGACGGCGAAGTTCGTACCTACACCTACTGGCAAATCTACCGCGACGTTAACAAGTTCGCTAATGTGCTCAAATCGCTCGGCGTGCGCAAAGGAGACCGGGTTGCTATCTACACCGGTCGCTGCCCGGAACAGGCGATTGCGATGCTGGCGTGCGCCCGGATCGGCGCGGTTCACACGGTCGTTTACGGCGGTCTTTCGACTGAAGCGTTGCGCAGTCGGATTGACGACGCCCATGCGAAGGTGTTAGTCGTAGCGGATGGCAGTTTGCTGAACGGCAAGATTGTCAAATTGAAAGAGATCGCCGATCAGGCGGTTGAACATGCACCTTCTATTGAGACCTGTGTTGTTATCAAGCGCACCGGTCATCCAGTCGATATTCGGAGCGGGCGCGACTATTGGTGGCATGAGCTCATGGCGCTGCCAATCGCAAGCGCGCGTTGTGAGAGTGAAGTTCTTGATGCTGAAGACCCGTTCTTCATCATTTACACGTCCGGTTCCACCGGCAAACCCAAAGGGGTGGTGCATACCCTTGGCGGGTACATGGTCGATGTCTACACTACGCTGAAGTATGTACTCGACTTTAAGGAAGAAGATACGCTCTTCTGCACATCCGATGCTGGCTGGATCGTCGGGCACTCGATTGTGCTGTACGGTCCGTTGATGCACGGCATTACGACGTTGATGTACGAAGGCGCTCCCGCCTACCCCTACCCGGATCGCTGGTGGCACTTGGTCGAACGACACGGTGTAACATTGATGTTCACGGCGCCGACCGGGGTACGCGGATTGATGCGGTATGGCGATGCCTGGCCCAAACGCCGCGATCTGAGCACGCTGCGTCTGCTCGCGTGCGCCGGTGAACCGCTCAACCCCGAAGCCTGGCGCTGGTTCTACGACGTGATCGGTCAGCGACGGTGCCCGGTGATCGACAACTGGTGGCAGACCGAAACGTCGCGCCCGATGATCTCTAACTTTGCCTGCCTGCCGATGAAACCCGGCTCGTGCGGCTTCCCGGTGCCAGGCGTTACAGTTGATGTCGTCGATGAACAGGGGCAGAGCGTGCCGCCGGGGGTTGAGGGATCGCTGGTCATTACCCGCCCATGGCCCGCGATGTTGCGCACCATCTATGGTGACGACCAGCGCTATATCGAGCAATACTGGAGCCGCTATCCGGGCATGTATCTTACCGGCGATGCAGCAAAACGCGATGCCGACGGGTATATCTGGATCATCGGTCGCACCGACGATGTAATCAAAGTCTCCGGGTATCGTCTGGGTACCGCTGAAGTCGAAAGCGCGCTGGTGTCGCATCCGGCGGTGGCGGAAGCTGCCGTGATCGGGCTGCCGCACCCGGTGCGCGGCAATGCAATCCACGCCTTCGTCCTGCTCCGCGCTGGATATTCGCCGTCGGAAGAACTCGCCAACGAGCTGAAAGCGCACGTTGGCAAAGTGATGGGACCGATTGCCAAGCCGGAAACGATCTCCTTCCCACCGACACTGCCCAAGACACGCTCAGGAAAGATCATGCGTCGCGTGCTGCGCGCCCAGGCGCTCGGTGAGCCGCTTGGCGACCTCAGCACTATGGAAGGCTAAACGAATTGGGTGTCGTTTGGTTTCAGAAATGATTCATAGGGAGGAACCTGCATGTCGATCGATGTAGCCACCCCAAAGACGATCACGCAGTTCGAGGACGAACAGGGTATCTACCATCCTGCGCCACACATCGTCGAGAACGCAAACATAACAGCGTATATGCGCTCGAAAGGCTTCTCGACCTGGGAGGAGTTGTACCAGTGGTCGATTGAGCATCCAGAACTCTTCTGGACCGACATGGCGAACCGCCTAGAGTGGTATCAGCCATGGGAAAAGGTGCTGGACGACTCGAACAAGCCGTTCTACAAATGGTTTGTCGGCGGAAAGATCAACATTGTTCACAATGCTATCGACCGCCACCTGAGAACGGCACGGCGCAACAAGCAGGCGCTAATCTGGGAAGGTGAGGACGGGAGCTATCGCGCTTTCTCGTACTTCGGCATCAACCGCGAGGTGTCAAAGTTTGCGAATGTACTGAAGAGCATGGGGGTGCAGCAGGGCGATATTGTTTCGATCTACATGCCGCGTGTGCCCGAATTGGTCTTCGCTATGCTGGCATGCGCCAAGATCGGTGCAGCGCACTCGGTGATCTACGGCGGCTTCTCGGTCGAAGCACTCCGCGAACGCATCGCTGATGCCCAGTCGAAGGTGTTGATTACTGCCGATGGCGGCTATATGCGCGGCAAGATCGTCGAACTGAAGAAGATCGCCGATGAAGCAATGAGCCACAGTCCGTCGATCCAGACCTGCATCGTGCTGCGACGCACGGGCCACGAGGTCGAGATGCAGGCAGGACGCGACTACTGGTGGCATGATCTCATGAACCTGCCAATCGCGTCGCCCAAATGCGAGACTGTTCCGGTCGATGCGGAACATCCGCTCTATATTCTGTACACCTCTGGCAGCACTGGTAAACCCAAAGGGGTCATGCATGTCCACGGCGGCTACGCCGTTCACGTTTCTGCAACCCTGCACTTTACGTTCGACATTAAGGAAGAAGACCGCTACTGGTGCGCTGCTGATCCGGGGTGGGTCACCGGTCACTCGTATATCGTCTACGGTCCGCTGATCGAAGGTGCAACCTCGTTCATGTACGAAGGTGCGCCCAACTACCCCTATCCGAACCGCTGGTGGAGCCTGGTTGAGAAGTATGGCATCAATATCCTCTACACTGCACCAACCGCCATTCGTGGTCTGATGCGCTTCGGTGACGCCTGGCCCAACCGCCACGATCTCTCAAGCCTGCGCCTGCTCGGTTCAGTTGGCGAGCCGATCAATCCTGAAGCATGGCGCTGGTTCTATCAGGTTATCGGCAAGGAACGCTGCCCGATCATGGACACCTGGTGGCAAACTGAAACTGGCGGCTTCCTGATTACGCCGAACCCGACAACGCCGCTGAAACCGGGGTCGGCGACACGTCCGTTCCTTGGCATTCAGGCTGATGTGGTCGATGAGCAGGGACGCAGTAAAGCGCCGAACGAAGATGGGTTGCTGGTGATCAAGACACCCTGGCCCGGCATGATGCGCACCATCCTGCGCGACCCGGATCGGTATGTCAATCAGTATTGGAACAGCGATCCGCCCGGCATGTACACTGCTGGCGACTCGGCGCGCAAGGATGAGGATGGCTATTTCTGGGTCATTGGGCGCATCGATGATGTGATCAAGGTATCGGGGTATCGCCTGGGCACGGCAGAGATTGAGAGTGCACTGGTGTCGCATCCCGCCGTGTCGGAGGCAGCTGCCATCGGCCTTCCCCACGAGGTGAAGGGCACCGCGATCCACTGTTTCGTCATTCTGCGTGCTGGCATTGAGGGGACGCCTGCACTCGAAGATGAACTCAAGGCGCACGTTGCCCGCGAGATGGGACCCATCGCGCGCCCAGAGAGTATCAAGTTTGTCTCGACCCTTCCCAAGACGCGGTCGGGCAAGATCATGCGGCGTGTGCTCAAGGCGCAGGCACTGGGGCAGGATCCGGGCGACCTTTCGACTCTAGAAGGATAGAAACGTTGGACGCGACGTCTGGCGCTCTGCACAGCGTTGAGTGCCGGATGTCGCACTTATGAAGAACGTGCGTATCGAGAAACGCTTGACACTCCACAATCACTCGACGTGATACGCCAGGACGATCAGATTGTGCAGGTTTCCCTGGCGATCACGGATGTGATTTACGAGCCGCCCTTCAAGTTTGAAGCCCAGGCGGGTGAAGATGGCCTGCCCGGCTGTCTGTTCCTCGACCATATCGACAAACACTTTTGCCGCACCGAGTTTACGTGCATGAGCGACAATTTCACCCGCCATAACGGTACCCAACCCACAGCGACGCCATGCTTCATCCACGATCAACTGAATATCCGCTACATGACTGGAACGAGACGGCAGCAGACGTGCCGATGCGTATGCCACAATTGCGCCATCTGGCGCAACTGCGACGATCTGACGCCAGTGCTCAGCATCGCGCGCATTGACCAGGCGCGCAACCATATCCGGGCTGCGGAGATCATTCTCCGCGTGCAACCAGTCATTTTGCGGCAATGCCGTACCAAGTGCAATCAGCCGTTCGTTGTCACCGGCTTCCAGCAGACGGATTATGACTGTTCGCCCATCGCGCAGCGTTGCGCTGAAGGGAGCCTGTGGAGGGGCAGTCGTCATTGGCAGCTCCTGTTAGAGATCAAACGTGAAATCTTGCACAACATCGATTATACCATTGACGGTTCACAGGAGTTTGTATGGTTCGTAACGATGGACGGTCGCCTTCTGACCTGCGTCCAGTTCGGATCACGATTGACACGTATGGCTATGCCGAAGGATCAGCGCTGATCGAGATGGGGAATACGCGCGTGCTGTGTACTGCCAGCGTCGAAGAAGGTGTTCCACAGTGGCTGCGTGGCCAGCAGCGTGGCTGGGTCACCGGCGAATACGCACTGTTGCCGCGTTCAACAGTGCAACGCACCCGCCGTGAACGCAATGGTGTCTCAGGGCGTACCCAGGAGATCCAGCGCCTGATCGGACGTGCATTGCGCGCTGCGGTTTCTCTCGAAGCGCTGGACGGATTTACGGTAACGGTTGATTGCGATGTACTCCAGGCAGACGGCGGTACGCGCACGGCGTCGATCACCGGTGGGTACGTGGCGCTGGCGCTTGCGCTGCACCGCCTGAGTGCCGAGGGACGACTGGCGTCCAATCCGCTGCGACGCGCTGTGGCTGCCGTCAGCGCCGGTTATGTCGCAGGCTGCGCTTTGCTCGATCTCGACTACAGCGAAGATAGTGTCGCCGATATGGATTGCAACCTGGTGTTGACCGATGATGGCGCGATTGTCGAAGTGCAATCGACGGCAGAGACACGCGCCGTCAGTCGCGCAGAGTTCGATGCTCTGATTGATCTTGCGACTGATGGCATTCGCCGCCTGCTGGCAATCCAGCGCGCAGCACTGGCGCCAGTGGTGGGAGGATCGGTTGAAGGTTAAGGGAGGGTGGGACGTGGAGGGTTGCATGTTGCACGTTGAAGGTTGTTCTCGGTTCTTGGTTTCTGGTTCTTGGTTCTCACTTCTCAGTTCCTGGTTCTCACTTCTCACTTCTCAGTTCTCGTATGTTATAATTCTGAGAAATCGATGAGAAGCGACACGATTCCCTGCGCGGCCCAACTGAAGGAGAACCGGCTATGCTCAGCGAGCCGCAACACGACGAAGCGATTATCCACTTTCAGCGGGGCTTGGTGCTTGAACAGGCAAACCGCGTCGAAGAAGCAGTAGAAGAGTATCGCCGCGCATTAGAGCATAACCCGCATCTGGCGGAGGCGCACGACGCTCTTGGCAACTACTACCACCGGCACGGCCTGCTGGCGAAGGCAGCTGAAGAGTTTCGCATCGTTGCCAATCTGGAAGGCGGATTTCTGGCGCACTTCAACATCGGTTGCGTGCTGATCGAACTCGGCAGATACGATGAAGCAATCGATGCTCTCCTGCGGTGTCTGACTCTCGATGCCGACGATCCCGCTGTCCACTATCAACTTGGGCTGGCGCATTTCCTGAAAGGCGACGATTACGCCGCGCTCTACCATCTCCAAATCACCTGCCAGCCCTACCCGAACGACAGCAGCATCCATACGCTCATTGGGCGCTGTCATCTCCGCCTCGGCGCATATGATGATGCCGAAATGGCGCTGCGCACTGCGCTCCGGTACGCGCTCCGCGACATAGACCGGCTCCGCATTGCGATATATTTGCAGGCAGTGGCGCGCTACCGCGAGATAGGTGTCGTCCATTCGATCAGAGAACGTTTCTATGCCGATCATGGCGCAGCGTACCTGGGTTCGACACACGACGACGGATGCAGTTCCCACGAGTTCTCCGACTTTCACTTCACGTACCCCGACATTGCAGTTACGCTCTATCGCCTAACCCGCCTGGCCCGCTGGCAGAACTGGCGTCTGAGTTGTGTCGTTCCCCTTGATTGCCTGACAGAGCCGCTGGCGCGTGCGCTCGCAATGCTGCTCGAGATACCGGTACGTCGCCCTGAAGATCTCCGCCCCGACGATCTAGCGCTCCTCGTGCTCGCGGTTGGTTATCAGGCGGAACTGCTGAAACTGGCGCTCGAACGGGCACCGTGCCCGGCAGTGACGTTCTGCCTTGGGCTGAACTGGTTGCGCCATAGCGCCGTGGTTCCCGACCTGATCGGTGTTGCTGCGCGCGATACGTGCAGTATTCCCTGGGAACCGGAGTTTCGACGCCTGCGCGCGCACGGCGCACCTGCCGATCAACTCGACCATTGTCTGAACCAGGCGTTCCATCAACTGGTTGCAGTGATGCAAACCCTTTCACCAGAAGCGATCAGCGTTCAGAATCTGACATTCTTTCAGACCTTCCGCCGCCTGCGCTACCTCGAACGCGCCTCCGGCGCTTCGGCGGCCTCCTGACATCAGACCATACTGACTACAGGATTGCCTCACTACACTGTCGGGTACGGATGCGGCACACTCTGAGTCACCCACCTTGTGCCGGGCGATGGCGCTGAAAAGCAAAGGGAAGACCAATGACACTATCAGTCAGTGAAACGCTGCCTCATTGGGATATGACCGTCGTCTATCCTGCGCTCGATTCTCCAGAGTTCAACCACGACCTTACAGCGGCACGTCAGGCGTTTGACGCGATAATCTCGCTGTTCGATCGTCTGGGAATTGACAGGCATGACCGGCAATCAACCGATGACACTGCTGTTGCCGCATTCGAAGCCGTTGTTCCGGCGCTGAACGAACTGCTCGAACAATACTCCACCCTGCGCGCCTATGTCTACAGTTTCGTGGCAACCGACTCGCGGAACGATCAGGCGCAGGCAACGTTCAGCATGCTAATGCGGGAAGAGGTTCGGCTGACAAAGCTGTTGCGGCGATTGACCGCCTGGCTCGGTGGGTTAGATGTCGAAACGCTGATCCAGCGCTCGTCTGTCGCGCGCGATCATGCCTACCTGGTGCGCCGCGCTGCTGAGGAGGCGCGTCACCTGATGTCGCCTGCTGAAGAGGAACTCGCTGCAGAACTGGACCTGTCGGGCGGCGTTGCCTGGGCACGTATGTACCAGAATCTGACGTCGCAGATCCTGGTGCCCATCGAACGCGATGGGCAAACGGTCGAACTGCCAATGAGTCAGGTGCGTAACCTGGCGCGCGACCCGGACCGGGCGGTGCGCCGTAGCGCGTACGAGGCGGAACTCGCAGCCTGGGAACGCGTGGCGTTGCCACTCGCATCCGCGCTCAACAGCATCAAAGGGCAGGTGCTCACCCTCAGTCGTCGCCGTGGATGGGCGTCGCCCCTCGAGGCGTCGCTGTTCGACAATGGGATCGACCGCGCCACACTCGATGCAATGATGACTGTCGCGCGCGAGTTCTTCCCCGATTTCCGGCGCTACCTGCGCGCCAAAGCCAGGCTCCTCGGTCTTGAACGCCTCGCCTGGTACGATCTCTTCGCCCCGGTCGGTAGCGGTGGGCGCAGCTGGCGCTTCAGCGATGCCGAGGCGTTCATTGTGACACAGTTCACGCGCTACTCGCCGCGCATGGGCGATTTTGCCGCGCGCGCATTCCGCGAACGCTGGATTGACGCAGAACCGCGCGCCGGGAAGGTCGGCGGTGCGTTCTGTATGTCGCTCCGCCGCGATGAGTCGCGCATTCTGCTGAACTATGATCCCACGGCGGACAGCATGTTTACGCTGGCGCACGAACTCGGGCATGGCTACCACAACCTCAACCTGGCACAGCAGACGATGCTCAACCGTGAAACACCGATGACCCTGGCAGAAACGGCAAGCATATTCTGTGAGACGATTGTGCGGAATGCGGCACTCCAGGACGCCAGCCGCGATGAGACGCTCGAAATTCTCGAAGCGTTCCTCAGTGGTGCGTGTCAGGTAGTGGTCGATATTACGTCGCGCTTCCTGTTTGAAGCTGCGCTGTTCGAGCGCCGCGCGACCCGCGATCTGTCGGTCGCCGAGTTGTGCGCGCTGATGATCGACGCGCAGAAGCAAACGTATGGCGACGCGCTCGATGAACAAACATTACACCCGTTTATGTGGGCGGTCAAGGGGCACTACTACAGCAGCGGCTTTTCCTTCTACAATTACCCCTACATGTTCGGCTTGTTGTTCGGGTTGGGGCTATACGCTGCCTATCAGCGTGCGCCCGACGCTTTTCAGGCGCGCTACGACGATCTGCTGGCTTCAACCGGACTGGCAAGCCCGCTCGAACTGGCGGCCCGCATGGAGATCGATCTGCGCTCACCCGCGTTCTGGCGCGCCAGTCTCGAAGTCATCCGCCACGATATTGATCGCTTCGAGTCTCTGGCAGTTGCGCCATGAACCCGGAACGTCTATTGACCGCGACACTGCGCGAACTGCCGCACGGTGCGGCTGTGACTCGCATCCTGGCAGCGGCAATCGCCGCCGTTGAGCCGGGCGCTGCGGTACGACGCTTTCTGCATCGTGAGGGAGAAACGCTAGTTGTCAGGGACGTTGCACACGACCTCCGCGCATTTGATCGAGTCTGGATCATCGGTGCCGGCAAGGCAGGGGCACCAATGGCAGTCGCTGCCGCCGAGATCGTCGGCGAACGCCTGACCGGTGGCATCATCGTCGTCAAAGAAGGGCACGTAACGGCAGAACATATCGCGGCGTTGCAACCGCGGGTTGAAGTGCTTGAAGCCGGGCATCCGCTCCCTGATGCGCGCGGCGTCGCTGCTGGCGAGCGCATTACCGCGCTGCTCACGCAGTTGGGCGAACGCGACCTGGTGCTGGCGCTGATCTCCGGCGGCGGCTCGGCGCTGTTGACACGACCGGCACCGGGGATAAGCCTGGACGACATGCAAAAACTGACAGGGGTGTTGCTGGCGTGCGGCGCATCGATCAACGAAATTAACACCCTTCGCCGCCACCTCGACACCCTGAAGGGCGGCGGGCTGGCGCGTCTGGCAGCGCCAGCAACCGTCATCACCCTCGTGCTGTCCGATGTCGTCGGCGACCCGCTCGACGTCGTCGCCTCCGGTCCTACCGTCGCCGACCCGACAACCTTTGCCGATGCACTTGACGTGCTTGAACGCTACAACGTTCTGAACCAGACTCCGGTCGCTATTCTCAGGCAGTTGGAAAGCGGCGTGCGCGGCGAGATCGCCGAGACCCCTAAGCCAGGCGATCCGGCGCTTGCGCGAGTCTGCAACCTGATTATTGGCAGCAACCGTCTGGCGGCAGAGGCAGCACTGGCAGCGGCGCTCCGTGAAGGTTTCAACGCGTTGATACTGACGACATTTCTGCAGGGTGAGGCACAGGTCGTTGGACGAGTCCTGGCAGCGATTGCCCGCGAGATCGCAGGCAATAATCGTCCGATTAGTCGCCCTGCGTGCATCATTGCCGGTGGCGAGACCACCGTTACCCTGCGTGGTGATGGACGCGGCGGGCGCAACCAGGAACTGGCGCTTGCTGCAGTCGCCGATCTTGCCGCTGCACCAGGAGCACTGCTGGTCGCGCTGGCGACTGATGGCGGTGATGGACCGACCGACGCAGCGGGGGCAGTGGTCAGTACGATGACGTATCAGCGCGCCAGGGATCTGGGACTCGACGTTGCCGCAGCACTGGCGCGAAACGACAGCTACCCCTTCTTCGATGCCCTGGGCGACCTGCTGCGCCCCGGATCAACCTACACCAATGTCAATGATTTGGCGCTCATTGTGGTGGTGTGATCGTCGGGTAAGAACAGTCGAGGTTTTGGGTGATCAAGTGGAGGGCTTCGCAGAGGCAGTCGTCAAGTTTCTTCTCCGAACACAGTACTGAAATGTCGCCAAAGCGCACCTGCGCACGTACACTATCTCGAGCAAACTGTGTGCCGTGCTGTGGAACTATCGATGTGAGGTTCTAGAATAAAACGCGGATAAGCACGGATTGGAATAGAACACGGGTTGGCACAGATGTAGCGGATTAACACGAATTTTTTATAGCAGTTCTCAGATACGTTGACCCTTGTCCGAGTCTGCCGTGTCGTGCGAGGCGCCCACTTTGGGTGGAGCGTTCGACCTACTGTGAGAACTGTGATGTGCTGAAATAAATTTCGACGTACTTCTCTTGTAGACTGGGGTCTTTGAAGAAATAATCCGGTCTGGCCCGCGCAGGCGGGCTTTGCCTCGCATAGCCAGGGGTTTTTGCCCGACGGCTAGTCCAGTATAGTGGATTTAATGCTCAATCTCCATTAGTCCGACGGCAAAAGGCGTATATCGGATTAAATTCTCAATCTCTTTCATTTCGGTCGCCGCGCGGGAGTGCGATGGTGACTGCGGTCGTCCGAGGAGGTTCAATCTCTATGAGAAATGCTATAATTTGAAATCCGTGCTCATCCGTCCCATCCGTGCCGATCCGTGGTTAAATTTCTTAAGCGAGACGCCCCCCACCCCCTCGCATATGCTATACTACCCGCAATACTGATACGTCACTCTGCTCCGACCTATGGCGTTTACATGTGGATATGCGCTCATCATCGGGGTTGGCAGCTACCGCTTCGCGCCGCACCTCAACGTTCCGATCACTGCCGCCGATGCTGAGGCGGTGGCGACGGCGCTACGCGACCCGCGTTTGTGCGGCTACCCCGACGCCAATGTGACCCTCCTCGCCAATGAGGGCGCAACCCGCGACGGGGTGCTGGCAGCGCTGCGCACCCTCGCGCAGCGCACTACTCCTGACGATACCGTGCTGCTCTTTTACAGTGGCCATGGCGAGTACAGCGCCGATGGCGCCTATGCGCTCACTACCCACGACACCCGCTTCGATACCGGCGGCAAGGTTGTATCCGGCGCCGCCGTCAGTCAGACTGACCTGATCACCGCGCTGCGGGCAATTCCGGCTCAACGGGTGCTGGTGCTGATCAACGCCTGCCACGCCGGTGAACTCTCCCCCATCCTCGGCGCCGGTCAACCGGCAGTTGTCGGGCAGCCCTTCCCGCAGCAAACGACCGACGCCCTGCTTGCCACCGGCAGCGGGCGGATCATCATCACCGCCTGCCGCGAGCAGCAGGTCGCGTATATCGGTCCCGGTCCCCTGACGATCTTCGCCCAGGCGCTCACCGATGGGCTGCGCGGGCAGGGGGTGAGCGGGCGCGCCGGGTTCATCAGCGCCTTCGACCTCTACACCCACCTCTATTTCGCGGTGCGCGAGGCGGTGGAGCAGCGGGTGCCGCCAGCCTTGCGGCAGCAACACGGTCCCCAGGAGCCGGAGTTGACGGTACTGAAGGGGGTGGGTCCGTTTGCCGTGGCCCTCTTCCGCGGCGCAACGCAGCCCGGCGATTTCCCCACCGACCACGCGCCGCCGCCGGAGACGGCGATGCGCACGGTTGAGCCATCGCGCAGCCGTTGGGCATTCCAGCAGATCACCGGCGAGCGGGCGGTGAACGTTGCCGGTTCGGTCAGCAACAGCACGATCATCACCGGCGACGGCAACACCGTCGCGCAGGGCGACATCATTCGCACCGGCGACATCAGCGGCAGCGGGATTGCGATTGGGCGCGGGGCGCAGGCAAGCGTGCAGGGTGTGCCGCCTGCGGCCCGGTCGGTAGCCGCGCTTTTCGTGCCGGTTGAGAAGACTATCCGGCAGCGCCCTGACGATCCGACGGTGACGAAGGATGAATTGCTGGCGACGGTCAGATGGATCGCCGACGAGGTAGCGCGGGGCGCTCAGGCGAATGAACAGCGCCTGATCCGGTTGCTGCGCACGCTGGCTGCCACTGCGCCCGACATCTTTGCGCCGGTGGTGACGATCCTGCAAACACAGTCTATTTGTGCAGCGGCAGTACGGGCAGCGCTCCAGGTGCAGCGTGATGGAAATTGAGCAGATGTGCAGAATGATTGACATCCTGGGTGCGCGGGCGTCCCCGCCCGCATGAGGAGACTGCGGGTTGTGAAGATTGAGAATCTACAGCAGTTCTCGGATACATTGATCGTCCGGGTCTGCCCTGTCGCGCGAGACGCCCGCTTCCGGCGGAGTGTAGATCTAAATTCATTTCGGTCATCGCCGTGAGCGAGAGCGGAATTATGGCAGTTCTCATATACGTTGACCCCTTGCCTGGATTTCTGGAGCGATCCATCGTCGGACGCCTGCGGCGGGCTGATGGAGATTGAGAAATACTTCCACTCTGCCGCGCTAGCCGTGGGGCTGAAGCCCTCGGCTAGTCAGGGCAAAGCCCGCCTGCGCGGGCTAGAGCGGAGTCATTACTCAAAGACCATAATCCCTGGCTGAGGTCGGGCAAGCCCTGCGGGCTGGATCAACCCCAGTCCTCTCGCGTATGGCAAGGATCGCAGGCTGCGATTGACGCGCTGCGCCAACCTCCCCCAGTCCTCTCGCGTATGGCAAGGATACCTGAAACGCCAGCCCCGCAGGGGCTTCCATGCGCTCAGGGAGGGCTTATGGAGATTGAGAAATACATCCGGTATGCGCCCTTGCCGTGGGGCTGAAGCCCTCGGCTATGGAATGCAAAGCCCGCCTGCGCGGGCTAGAGCGGAGTCATTACTTAAAGACCATAATCCCTGGCTAAGGTCGGGCAAGCCCTG
>JAGHYV010000110.1 GCA_017743475.1 Roseiflexus sp.
ACGCCGGCTTTGACGCGCAGGTTCCCCAGCCGGTCGTAGGCATACGTCTCGCTCAGCGTCGGCGGGGCGACTGCCGCGGGCGTGGGGGAGGGCGTGGCGGTGGGAGTTGGAGCGCCGCCAGACGGCGCCCCGCGTTCCAGCGTAATGTTGTCGAGCGTTGCGTGGATTGCTACGCCAGTGGTGGCGCCTAACCGGAATCGTGTTGCAGCGGTCGTGAATGTCTCGCGGTTGCTGGCAGCAAATGGGGCGCCAAAAGGCGCCTCTCCTTCCGCCAGAAAAGCGGCCAACACCGCCGTGCTGCCATTGCCGCGCTTCTGGTGCAGCCCGACCCGGTAGCGCATTCCGCGCTGCAGAGGGGCGCTGGCACTGCCAATGGACGTCGTGTAGTTCCGCAGTTGCAGACGTCCATCGGTCGTCAGTTGCAGGTTGCCGACATTATCGCCATCGTTGCTGATCACCGCGATGCGCGTCGTGCTGGCGGGATAAGCATGCAGCACAATGCTGAAGGTGATGAATACTTCCTCTTCCGCTGCAAACGTTTCCAGCAGGTAGCTCTCCTTCGTATTTGGCACGCGCGCCGAGAAGCGACCGCTGAGCGGCGCGTTGGTCTCCAGCGTCATACCTGGGGCGCTATCAGCCCCGCTAACCGGATGGGTCAGACTGCCATCCTCGAAGGTTATGCTTTTGATCAGTCTACTGCTTTGGGCTGCCGGGGCGTCCGTTCCGCCAGACGGCGCTGAGTACTTTTCCGATCTCTCCCCGACCGCCCCCAGAGGCGCCGCTGCATGTATCACGTGGCCATTAACCAGTTCGCTCGCTGGGACCAGGAGTGTTGCCCAATCGTTGATCCTCCCGCTCCCGCTCAGACTCGCTCCGCCGTAGGCGAAGACCCTGGGCGCAATGGATGGCGCGTTCCCGCTCAGTGCGCCATAGGTGGCGCTTGTCAGTCGGTCGCGGTGGTCGTAGGTGAAGGTCTGGATTTGTTGCTGCCCGGGCAGGTGGTTCTGAATGTGTGTGATATTGCCGGCTGCATCATAGGTGTAGCTGCGGTCGAAGATTCCTGGCGTCTGCAACCGCGCCAGGCGCGCCATAGGATCGCTGTAGGTCCAGGTTGTCGTCAGCCCATTCCCCAGCGTGCGGCTCTGCGGCTGGTCGAGTGCGGTGTAGGTTGCAGCGCTGACCAGCGTTCCCGCAACGTTCGATGTCAGCGAGACCGGTCGCCCGAGCGGATCGTAAGCGTAGGAGACCATCTCGCCATCCGGGTAGGTCAGCGTGCGCATCCGATCAGCGCTGTCATACGTCCAGGCGAAACTGATCGTGCCGCCTGGCGTCGCGGCGACCATGCCAACCTGGCGCCCGCGCCCATCGTAATCCCAGTCGCGCCAGTCGATGCACCCGCTGCCGTTATAGACGCAGGTCGCCGTCAACCGCCCTTTCCCGTTTGTGGAAAACGCATCATCGTATCCAAAGCGACGCTCTGGATCGCCAGTGCTCACCGTCATCCGACGCACCCGATCAAGGTCATCGTAATAATAGTCGGTGCGCACGCCGCGAGCATCCCAGTGCGCCGTCAGCACCATGGCATCGTAAGCGTAGGTCCACGTCCCCAGGTTCGGATCGCTCAGGCGCGTCTTGCGCCCGAGCGTATCGTAGGTGATCGTCGTCTGATTGCCGTCGGCGTCGATGACGCCGGTCAACCGATCAAGGCGGTCGTAGGTGTAGGTCGTCACCGCTTCGAGCTCGTGCGGTTGCGCGGCGCTGCCATTGCCGCGCCATTCATAGGCGTAGCGCATCCGCCCCAACGGGTCGGTCTCGCTGCCGCGCACGTGGTTGCGGGCATCGTAGATCGCCGTGACCACGCCGACGCCGCCGAGCCAGTAGCGCGTCTGCGTGCGCGTCCCGTCCGGCGCGATCACGTCAAACACTCGTCCAAGGGCGTCGTATGTCCGCGTCGTCGGACGGTAGAGCGCGGCGCCCGGCGCAGTATACTGCCAGAAGGCGGATGCCGTCTCGTTGACGAGGCGCGGTTGCGACTCCTGAACGATGCGCCCCAGGCCGTCATAGCGCATATCGGTGACGATATTCTGCGAACTCCAGCCGCTGCTCTCGCGTTTGACCTGAATGAGCCGTCCCAGCCCATCATAGAACTGCTGCGTCTCGAACAGCGTATCGCCGGAGGCGCTCGTCCCACGCTGCTGGACGAGGAAGCGGAACGGGCGCTCCAGGTCGTAGTAATACACGATCCGGGTCGGTTCGCTGAGCGTGTCGCCGGGATGTGCCAGGCGCGTGAGCCGCCCGAAGGCGTCATACGCAGCACAACTGATTTCCACGGCGCTGTTGGGCGTCGTGCAGTTGAATGCATCGAAGGTCGCCTGATCGACATTCGGTCCGCCGACTTTGATCAGCGTCCCCATACGATAGTCGTAAGCCGCGCGCTCAACATGCCCGGCCGGGTTTGTCACGCGCATGGGCCATGCACGGAACACTGGATCGTACTCGGTGGTCGTCGTGCGCGGCGCGCTGCCATTTCCCGGCGCACTGTACTGAAGGGCGCTGCCGGTCCAGGTACGCGATCCCAACCCGCGGTAGGTCGTGACCGTCGTGCGGTTGCCGACGGCGTCATAGGTGAAGACCGTATCGCGACTGCGCCAGGTGGATGCACCAGGCGCATCAGCATCGACATAGTCGCGCTGCACAGTGAGCAGCCCGCGCGTCCCGATCGCGCCGTAGGTCTGGTTAAAACCGTCATAGCCGTACTCGCTCAGGCCGAGCGGCACGGTCGTGTTGCTGCCAAACTGCGCGCGCTGCAGCACGCGGTCGACCATAAAAAGGGACGGCGTATCGACTATTGCATAGCTGAGGCGGGTGATACGCACCGGTGCGATGGCGGTTGTCGGTGAGTTGCAATCATCCAGCCCGCTGCGGGTGTCGACCGCCTGGTCGTACTCCAGGATGTGGGTGACCAGTCCGTACTGTCGCCCGCCGCTGACGCCGTAAGCGCCCTTCGTCTGCCAGTGCTGTGACCCGCCCTGAAACCAGGGCTGATAGCAGTAGGCGGTCGTGCGGCTGCGCGATGTCGCCTGACCTTCATGGAAATGCACCTGTTCGGCGCGCGGCAGCACGAAGGCGTGCCAGAGCCCGCTACTCAACACTGGTCCGTAACTCTGGAACAGCACGATATTGGTACGTAGCGTCGCCTGCAGCAGCGGACTGCCCGCACTGGCGGGTCCGCGAATCTCGGTTTTCCACTCGCGCCCCCGCTGAAGTTCGGCGTCACGCAGTTCCCAAAAACAGGGCTGCTGCAGGATATCCGGACCACTGTACGGATCGCCCCACGGGTAGCGCGGGTAACCGCACGGAGCGTACCCCTGGTGAAAGTAGCGCGTCGTTTGCGTGCCGCTCGGGTCGGTCACACGCACCCACGCATGCCCGCGAAACTCTTTCATCGGCGGATGCGCCATCAGGCGATGGTTGAGCGCAAGATCATGTGGATGACCGCTGACAAAGGTGGTGTAGAACAGGACCGCGGAATTGGGGTTTTCGTGCGCTGCATCGTCGATTGAGAAGAACCCGAAGTTCCTTCCTATGCTCCGTCCCAGTTCATTGACGCTGGGCGAGCCGTAAGCGTAGCTCCACTGCGCATGCTGCCCACGCCCGTCGCTCACGGTCGCGCTCGTCACCCGATGGCGGTTGAGAAAGTGGCTATTGTTGCCCAGGTCGCGCCCGATGTGGCTGTAGGCGAAGCGAACGCTGCCGCCATAGCCGTTGCGCACCTCCTCCAGGCGGTTCCAGCCGCCTAACGCAAAATACTCCGTTCCGCGTGTCGTCTGGTAGAAGAACTCGGTAGAGGGCAGGCGCGCATCCCTGCTGGCGCCAAAGGGTGAGATCCAGCGCAGGGTGAGTTTTGGTCCGCATCCACCACACCACTGATTATCAGAGCGTAGGGTATAGTCGTACCCCATGTCCCAGCCGCGCACCAATTCCCAGACGCCTGTTGCACGGCTGTATAACGCGATGGTGCGCAACTCGCGCGTCTCGCGCGGTTGCCCACCCGCACCCCAGTAGATCCCGGCCGGGGTCTCGAAGGCGGTATCATTGGCTCGCGGCACACTGAAGAATTCCAGGCGATAGCGCGCCGGCAACCCCTGATTGGGGTTGGCGCCCCATTCGATGGCGGTCAGCCAGGCGTCCTGATCGACCGTGCCGCGCATCCAGCGCCAGTGGTCGCAGCGCACCTCCCCGCCGGTCAGGGTCTGACGGGCATAGAAATACGTCATGGTGTTGCCGTGCGGGTCGACCACCCGACTGAGCAGCCATTTGTAAGGACGAAAGTCGAGACCATAGCTGCAATCTCCCCAGCCCCACCACAGGTCCTCCTCGAACTCGTAGCGCACGCCGTCGGCGGTCCAGAGAGTCCAGCGGTAGCGCGGCTGCCAGTTGCCGCCGACCACTCCACCGCGTCCGGGATGGCCATCCCACGCCCTGCCGATCCAGTCCGCCTGGATGCGCAGTGCGGCATCGCTTGTCGGGCGCCAGACCCAGTGGGCGGGGTTATTCGGGTCGGGGTTGCTAACGCCAGCGCGCGCCTCCTGGCGCATCAGGTCGTAGGCGCGCCCGTTGAGGGTCAACGCATAGTAATCCACCCAGTTGGCGGTGTTGAGATTGATGACGACGCGGTTGAGCGCGATGGCGCCGCCGGGGTCGAGGGTCCATCCTTTGCCGACCCAGCCGGCCTGCTGTTTTTCGCGCATACCGCTGGCGCCGTCGGTGGCGGCGCTGTCGTAGCGCAGCACAAGCGGCGGGCGCAAACCACCCGCGCCTGCGGGAACCTCGAGCGGATACTCATAGGTCGCCGAACCGATGAAGGGGCTGACCTGCCACCCCTGGAGCGAGGGCAGGTAGGCTTTGGAGGGCGAACTGCCATCGCCGAGGGTGAAGGCGCTGAAATGGTCGAGCGTCGTGCGTGCGGTGCGGGTTGCGGCATCAATGACGGTCGGCAGCGGACGCCAGACGCCCTGGCGCGTCTGTCCGGCAGTATCGGTGACGACAGCAGTGTCATCAAACCAGAGGATGGTCAGGTCATCGGGGGCGACGCCGAGAACGCGGAGTTGCTCCGGCGTCCAGTGGATGGTGAGGGTGAGCGGCGCGGTGAACTGATGGACGGCGTGACCCTGGGCGTCGATGGCATCGAGGGTGAAGGGGGACAGACTGCGCGGCGGTGGAGATGGCAGAGGCGTTGCCCTGGTGGTGCGTTCCATCGACGCCTGGGCAGAGAGTGGCAGGATCTGGTGCTGGATGGTCAGAGGGCGATCAGCGCTGCCAGGCGCAAACTCGACCACGACGGCGCCATCGGTGCTCTGGAGGGAAGCGCGCTGTCCAGGGACGACAGTAATGGATGCCTGAGTGCGATCGGCAGGAACCAGGATCGCACCGCCGCTTGTACCCACCGGCAAGGGCAGATCGCGCGCGATGACTTCGGGTTGGAGCAAAAGTGCGGCGCCGGGGAGCATGCGGGTGACGCGCAGTTCGGCACTAAGGACAACACGGGTGTGGGGCGGCAGGGTCGGCGTTGTCCAGGTCAGAACCGTCGCTGGCGCGGATGTGGACGTGGGTGCGCCGGGTGCGCCAGTGACGTCGGGGGTCGGCAGCAGGGGCGCGGCGCCGCCGTGCCCGTCGGCGTTGCCGGTCTGATCGGCGTCGCCGATCTGATCGGCGTTGCCAGTCTGATCGGCAACGCCGTGCCGGTCGGCGAGCGCAGAGGGCGCGCCGGTGACGTCGGGCGGCGGTGGACCGGCGGGCGCATCAGAGGAGACAATGACATGCGGCGCCGGGACGAACGGAACGGTGGGGTTCCAGGGGCGGATGACGGCGACGCCATCAGGCAACGGCAGCGTCAGGCGCAGGTCGTCAGCCGGAACGTCAGCGGCATTGGTGAGGGTCAGCGTAACGACGACCGTCTCGCCAACCGGGACGACCGGCGGATCGACGGCGAGGGTCAGGGTGAGCGCCGGAAGCGGAGGAGCGACGGGCGGCACCGGGACGGGCGCCGGGTCAGGCGGCAAGAGCGCGTCATGGACGGGGGGGGGTTGAACGGAACAACCGGCGCCTGCATAGGCGCCGCCATCGGGAAGCCGCTGTGCAGGGTCGCAACCAGCGCGAGGGTCACAACCGGACGGAACAGGCGCAGACGAAACATGACCACACCTCTCCCACAGAGCGCCTGGCTCGCAGGAGAGGGATGTTTAGCAGCGGCGCCGCGACGCCAGGAGATGATGACCAGATGATGAGACGATGATACATCTGCCGCGCCGCCATTGTCAAGACCAGGTATCAATGCACTTCTGGTGCAAATGCTGGGAATGCCGTGTGCACTCCAGCGGCGGGCGCCCGCACAGGGCGTTCCTCCATGTCCTCTCCCCACGGGCGACGGGCGCCGTTTCTACCAGCGACCCCACACCTGCCATCTGGAACCTTCGCGCCTGCAACCTTGCGTCGTTTGATGCGCCCCGGTGGCTGGAAGCGCCGCTGGCAGCGGGCGCTGCGGGCGGACTGCGGAGAGCGATGTCGTGCCGAACAGTCTTCCCTTCTGGCAGGTTGATCGGTATCACGCCCTGGGGCGGATGTGCCCCGCTCAGGCGAAGCACGCTCCTGCAATCGTGAACGTGCTGGCAGTGAGTTTCCTGGAGTTCATGCAGTGCCACCTGCGCAGGTCAGGGGGTACAGCGACGTGCAAAACAGTTGCCCGCCGGGATTGCGGCCTCATACGGTCATGCGGGCGGGACGCCCGCGCACCCGGCACGCACGTGGCTCAATCATGTTGCATTTCGCTATAAAGGATGCCCCTCGCGCCTCTTGCCTCTTGCCTCATCCCCTCTCGCCTCATCCCCTCGCCACTGCCTTCGCTGCCGGTACGCACGCAGCGCCGCTGCGCCCCTCCACGTTGTCGTCCCACGTTCAACGTGCAACGTTCAACCTTCAACCCCTCGCGCTCCTTGCCTCTCACCTCGCTCGTGATTGCGCTACGAAGCCTTCAATGGATCGGAAACCGGTATCCCCCAGGAGCGCAGTTCGGCGACCACCGATGTGACCAGCGCATCCAGGTTCATCGCTACCGGTTCCGAAAGATCCAGTCCCGGTTCGAGGATCAGCGGTTCCATTCCCCACAACACGCAGCGCGGCGGCGCCTGCCCACGCAGCGCCATAACTGCCAGAAGTTCCTGCAATCCCACCTGGTGCATCGACATTTTGAGCGCCAGCGCCTGCGGAATCTGTTCGTTTGCCAGGCGCACCAGCGACCCGGCTGAACCGCCAGCGCTCACGGCATCGATGATCAGGAGATCGGTGACTCCTTCCAGGTATGGGAGCAGATCCAATCCCAGCGTTCCACCATCAAGCACCATAACGTCGTCCGGCAGACGGTAGCGTTGTGTCAGGCGCTCGCATGCGCGCACCCCTAACCCCTCGTCGCGCATGATAATATTGCCCAACCCTAGAACCAGCGTCTTACCGTTCGACCTCATCCCTCGCTGCCTTTCGCCCCGATGCTCTGCCCCTGGGTTTCCGGATTCGCAACCTTTAGCACGTGATTGTTGCGCTTCCTGTTACGTGCGGCAACCTGCTCGATCCAGTCCGGTTGCTGGTCCCTAGGCAGGAACTTATAGCCGCTGAAGATGCTCGACATTAAGCCATTCCCCTCTTCCATATCGATCAGCCAGGCTGCATACACATGGTGCACCACGAACGCCAGAATGAGGTACATAATGATATGATGAGCGAGTCGCAGGGTCTGGAGCGATACCAGCGATGTCACCCAATCGGTGAGCGTGTACCAGATGCTCGCGGGGTGCAACTGACCATAGAGGGTAAAGCCGGTGAACGCGCTCAAGCCGTACAGCAGAACAATAATCATGTAGGACATGCCCGCCAGCGCATTATGACCGGCAACCTCCGGTGGATTGCGACGCAGGAAAAAGTAGTATTGCACGGCATGCCACATGTTTCTGCGCCCTTCCGTCGTGAGAAACGGGAACAACCCACGCCAGCTTGCCCACTGATTGCCAACAAATGCCCAGTAGGTGCGCAGGATCAGGCTCGCCACGAAGATGTAAGCGAACGCAAAATGAATGAACCGCATCGTTCCCATGAAGTAGACGCCCCACGGTTCGCGCGTGCTCACGAAGATGTAGGGGTTGGCAATGTAATAGCCGCTGAAGCAGAGCATGACGATGCTCACCACATTCACCCAGTGGGTCAGGCGAACCGGGACCTCCCAGACATACACACGTCGTCGCATCGCACACCTCACTGTACCTTGACGCGGGTAATCTCAACGCCTCGGGCATCCACAAGGTGAACCGCGCATGCCATGCAAGGGTCGAATGAATGGATGGTGCGCAAAATTTCGATCGGTTGCTCCGGATCGGCGACTGGCGTGTCGATCAGCGCAGCCTCATACGGTCCGCGCACATCGCGCGCATCACGCGGCGATCCGTTCCAGGTCGTTGGTACCACTGCCTGATAGTTGACGATCTTGCCGTCCCTGATCCGCACCCAGTGACCGAGCGATCCGCGCGGTGCTTCCATCGATCCCCATCCTAAGGCTTCTTTCGGCCAGGTCGTGGGACTCCACTTCGAGCCGTTGTGAATGGTCAGGTTGCCGGACGCCATGTTTGCCGCCAGTTCGTCGATCCATCCCGGCAACAGTTCGGCAATTAGCGCCGTTTCAATCGCCCGCGCCACTGTGCGTCCCAGTGTTGAGAAGAGCGCCGCTGGACCAACCCCCAACTGTTTGAGCACGGCGTTGACCAGTTCCTGAATACGCTGCTGACCGGCAGCATACCCGATGAGCATACGGGCAAGCGGTCCAACTTCCATTGGTTGATCGTCGTAGCGCGGCGTTTTGAGCCAGGAATACTTGCTGTCGGTGTTGAGCCATTCATACGGCGGTTGAGGACCGGTGTAGTTGGGGATTGTCTCGCCTCTCCACGGATGCAGCGCCTTCTGATCGCCCTCGCTGTAGCGGAACCAGGAATGGGTGACGTACTCGGTCACCTTCTCGTGACTCATCGGGAGCGGTTTCTCGTCAATATTCCTGTTAAGAATGACGCCGCGTGGCAACCAGTAACTGGCAACGTTGCTGTCTTTCGCCGCCGGGAAATCGCCGTAGGAGAGATAATTGCCCACACCTGCGCCTATCCCGGCCCAGTCTTTGTAGAATGAAGCAATGGCGAGAATGTCAGGGATGTAAACTTTATCCACAAACGTGCGTGCCTGCTCTGCCAGCGTCTTCAACTGTGCAATGCGAATGGTATTGATCGCCTGCTGCGCGTTCGGATCAAGCGGCGTCGCCATCCCGCCGACGAGATACGTCTGCGGATGGGGATTCTTGCCTCCCAGGATCGCGTGAATCCTGATGACGTCCTTTTGCCACTCCAGCGCCTCCAGGTAGTGCGCTACTGCCATCAGATTGGCTTCGGGTGGCATTGCATACGCCGGGTGCCCCCAGTACGCATTGCCGAATATGCCCAGTTGCCCGCTATCCACAAACTTCTGCAGGCGGCTCTGGACGCCTTTGAAGTAGGCAGACGATGACTTGGGCCAGTCGGAAATGCTCTGCGCCAGTTCCGATGTCTTAACTGGATCGGCCTTGAGTGCACTAACGATATCGACCCAATCCAGTGCGTGCAGGTGGTAAAAATGGATGACGTGATCCTGCACATACTGCGCGCCAGCAATGATGTTGCGAATAAGCCGGGCATTGTCAGGAATCTGAATATCCAGCGCATTCTCGACAGCGCGCACCGACGCAAGCGCATGAACAGTGGTACAGACGCCACAGATGCGCTGGGTAAACACCCACGCATCGCGCGGATCGCGCCCCCTCAGGATGATCTCCACACCGCGAAACATCGTTGAACTGCTCCAGGCGTCAACCACGCGTCCCCGCTCGATCTGCGCTTCGATACGCAGATGCCCTTCGATACGGGTGATTGGATCGATGGCGATCTTTGGCATGGCGCTTCCTCCGCTCCTCTGTTCGACTTATCACGATGCGGAAGGTCGGTCTTTGTCAACGTCTCCGCTCTTCTCCGGTGCGATGGCGTTCTCCGTCTCGCTGGCCGGCGCCTCCGCCTGCCTGACAGGACCGGCGATCTGCTCTACCACCTGATTGACGCGCTCTGCCGCTTCTACCAGCACCTCATCGCCATCATGCGCTGCGATCGGATGGCGATGCGCCCGGATCGCGCTTGCGACGCCGTGGATGATACCCGCAGCGGCCACTGCGCCAACCGCGATTGCGCCCAGCGTGTCGGCAGTAACCTCGATGCCAAATCCCTCAACCTTCGGCAGACGCTCATAGAATGGCGACATGGTGTCCCAAAAGCGCGGCGACATGCATCCAACGCACCCGTGCCCTGCACCGATGGGCCAGTAGGAAGTTCCGTTCCATCCAACCACAGGACAGTTCGAGTAGGTTTGCGGTCCTTTGCACCCCATTTTGTACAGGCACCAGCCCAGACGGTGCCCTTCATCGCCCCAGCGCTCGACAAAGCGACCAGAGTCGAAGTGCCCGCGACGCTCGCAATTGTTGTGGATGAGTTGTCCGTAGGCAAAGAAGGGGAGTCCCTGTTCATTGGTAGCCGGCAGTTGCTTGAAGGTCAGATAGTGGACAATGATCGCCGTCAGATTGATCACATTCATTGGGCAACCAGGCAGGTTGATCAGGTTCTTGAGACCAGGAACTGCCTGACGCACACCAACAGCACCGGTCGGATTAGGGCTTGCAGCGGGCAGACCGCCATCCCAGGCGCACGCACCGACGGCAATCGTCGCCAGCGCATTTGAGCAAACACGCTGCGCAATACTCAGCGCCGTCCGCCCGCCGATGGTGCAGTACACCCCGCCATTCGCAGTCGGTATCGCGCCTTCGACGATTGCAATGTACTGACCAGGGTAGCGTTCGACTACCGCATCGAGCGAATGCTCGGCACGATGACCGGACGGCGCCATGATCGTTTCATGGTACTCCAGGCTGATCTGCTCCAGTACGATGTCAGCTACGCCAGGCAACTCGGCGCGCAAGAATGATTCCGTGTTGCCAGCGCAGTCCTGAAATTCCAACCATACAACCGGTAAACGTTCTGCCGTGTTCAGCGCTTTCGCAATACGGGGGGTAAAGGTGGCAGGTAGCGCGAGCGTTGCGCTCATGGCGGCGCAAAACTTGAGAAATTGACGACGTGAAACGCCACGAGCTGCCAGACGTTCTTCCAACGACAATGGTCGAGCAGCCATACGAGGACCTCCCCGGCTCGGAGAACTGACTGCGCTACGATGAAGATAAGTAAGTAAGATGGAGCGAGGTTCGGAATGGTACGGAGAGAAGGGCGTTGTGGGTACGAGTATATGCGGTGATGTGGACGTTGTGTGTGACAATTCAACTACAAAAGGTTAGCGGGAAGTAACCGGCACTGACAAAGCCCGGCGACTACGCCAGCGTCACGTCCCTTTTCTCACATCCGATGATAACACCATCGCGCAAATGGTAGATGGTTGTGGCAAACTCCATTACTGCTGGATCATGGGTTGCCATGATCATCGTCACCCCTTCCTGATCGCAGAGGGTACGGAGCATCGTCAGCACCTGTCGCCCGGTGCGACTGTCGAGATCACCGGTTGGTTCGTCAGCCAGGATAATCTGCGGATAGGTGACCAGCGCTCGCGCCAGGGCGACGCGCTGCTGCTGACCGCCGCTCAACTCGTAGGGACGATGATCCGCCCAATCGGTCAGACCGACGGCTGCCAGCACGCGGCGCACGCGTGCATTCCATTGCTGCCGTGGTGTTTGTCCTGCCAATCGCAACGCTATCTCAACATTCTCAAAGGCAGAAGCGGTTGGCAACAACGCGAAACTCTGAAACACGAAGCCGATCTGTCGTCGCAACCTGGCAAGTTCGTCGGCGCGCATCTGATCAACGCGCCGCCCTGCAACGATTACGCTCCCGCTCGTTGGTCGATCCAGACCGCCAATAATGTTCAGCAGCGTTGTCTTGCCGCTACCGCTCGGACCCATGAGCGCAACAAATGCGCCCCGCTCAACGGTGAGATCGACGCCGCGCAGGGCATGGACGGCGCGTATGCCTGTGCCAAATACGCGCGTAACTCCTTCGACGGTAATAAGTGGTTCGGGCGTTGCGGGTGAGGCAACGTCAACCGCACCCTGATCCTGGTACAGGTAGTGGTGCTGATGATCACCCGATGACTCCTCGGTTGGAATGGCGATGCGGTCGTCCTCGACCGGACGAATGAGCACTCCGCCATCGACGAGTTCGACGCGCGCGCGCCGCCCAATCCCGGCGAGTGCGCGCTGATCACCGGGGATCTGCAGGCGCCCGGCGCGATCAACGACGACGAGTTCTTCGGCAGCGCGCGCGCGCGCAGGACGACCGGACGTTGCCAGTGCGTCACCGCCTGGCGTGCTCCCGTTATCATGGCGTGTCTCAGTGCTGGTTCGTCCGTCACGGATAGCGATGACCCGATCAGCCTGCTCTGCCAACCGTGGATCGTGCGTGACCAGCACGATTGTCAGCCCATAGCGTGTGCGCAGATCGCGGAGCAGCGCTAGTACCCGTTGCGCGGTTTCCCAGTCTACTTCACCAGTCGGCTCATCGCCGAGCAAGATACGTGGTCGGTTCGCCAGGGCACAGGCGATGGCAACACGCTGTTGCTGACCGCCCGATAGTCGCGTAACCGGAGTCGAAGCTTTGTCTGCGATTCCAACTGCTTCCAGCAACTCATCTGCCCACGCACGTCGCTCGCGCCCGCTGCGTCCTGCAAAGGTCATCAAGAGTTCGATATTCTCGCGCGCGCTCAAATACGGCAGCAAGTTGCGCATCGTCTGCTGCCAGATAAATCCGACCCGATCACGCCGGTAGGCGCTCAACTGGGCTGGCGTTAATGTCGTCAGATCGAGTCCATCGACCACCAGTTGCCCAGCAGAAGGACGATCAAGCCCGCCGATGAGACTGAGCAGCGTGGATTTACCCGAGCCGGAAGGACCAACCAGCGCCAGAAACTCGCCCCGCGCTACTTCCAGGTCCAACCCCTGAAGCGCCACCACCTCGAGTTCGGCGACTTTGTAAATCTTGACCAGACCACTGGCGTAGATGATATGATCGACCTTGTTCATGAGAACTGAGAACTGAGAACTAAGAACTAAGAACCAATAACTAAGAACCAAGAACTAGACTTTATCAAGGTTCATCTTGATTTTCTGAATACTTTTTGCGTTTCAATC
>JAGHYV010000030.1 GCA_017743475.1 Roseiflexus sp.
CTTGACACGGATGGATATCAGTATAACGGAATATTTTTTCAAAGTCCATCAGCCCTGGCTGAGGTCGGGCAAGCCCTACGGGCTGGATTAACCCAGGTCCTCCCGGCATACGGCAACGATACCCGAAACGCCAGCCCCACAGGGGCTGCGCTCAGGGAGGGCTTTAGCCCGCATGAGCAGAGTCACGCCCGACAATGGACGATGTCGGATGTCTTCTCTTACCGACCGACATGCGTGCCGGTCGCCGCGCGGGGAGCGCGATAGTGACTGCGGTCATTCGAGCTCGTATGAGAACTGCTATAAATTCTCAATTCTCCATTAGCCCCATGGCGAGAGGCGAATACTGGTTTATATTATCTTCATCATTTCAGTAGCCATGAGGGGAGCGCAAAGGTGATCGCGGCTGTCCGAGGAGTGTTCAACCTTATCCAATGAGGTTCAACCTCTGTGAGAACTGCTATAAAGAGGAAACCGGCCGTCATATCGACGACCGGTGAGGATGAGAGGGGACAAAAGGGGGGGCGGCGTTGAGAGGGTGTCCGGTCGGGCGTTTGCCACGCCCCGAAGACGACCGCCGCTATCGTCTTGCTCTTGCACTAGTATAACGTGCAGCCCGTTCAGAAAGTTGCACTGTTTCGTGAGTTTCTGCTGAGAAATAGATGAAATCCAGATGAAATCATCGCTCCTCGCTCCACTGATGTTTACCCCGCTCTCGCCTGGCATCATCCGTCCACGTGGCTGGTTGTATCGCCAGTTGCGCCTACAGGCAGACGGTCTGAGCGGGCATCTCGATCAGTTCTGGCCCGATGTGGCAAACAGCGCCTGGATCGGCGGCGATGCCGAGGGGTGGGAACGTAGACCGTACTGGCTCGATGGCGTAGTTCTGCTGGCATACGCCCTTGATGATGCTGTTCTGATCGCCAGAGTCACCCGCCGGGTCGATCACATTCTCGAACGACAGCATGATGATGGCTGGCTCGGACCGGTGCACGACACCAGCGACACTCGCCGCAAGCCTTTCGATCCCTGGCCCGTGTTCGTTCTGTTCAAGGCGTTGAGTCAGTTTTACGAGGCAACCGGCGATCAGCGAGTGTTGCCAACAATGGTGCGTTTTTTTACACCGCCTCGATGTGCTGCTCGATGAACAGTCCCTCTTCGATTGGAGACGCTACCGCTGGGCGGATCTGGTAGTGACGATCCACTGGCTCTATGAGCGCATCGGCGAACCATGGCTGCTGACCCTGGCGCATAGGGTGCATTGCCAGGGGTTTGACTGGCGTGCCCATCTCGAGCGCTTCCCCTACGTCCCGCCAGCAGCGCGAGAACATCTATCCGCCTGAGCCGCCGCCGGGGTGCACCTTTCGTCTCGATATGGCGTTGCATGTCGTCAACAACGCTATGGCGATCAAGGCGCCCGGCGTCTGGTTCTGGCAGTTGGGCGATCCGCGTGACCGCGATGCTGTCTGGCAGATTATCGATGTGCTTGATACGTCGGTCAGGCGAATGGCGTCTTTAGCGGCGATGAGCATCTTGCCGGTCTCAACCCATCGCAGGGAACGGAGTTGTGTGCTGTGGTTGAGCATCAGTATTCGCTCGAAGTGTTGATCGCTATCCTCGGCGATACACGCCTAGCGGATCGCGTGGAGCACATGACATTCAACGCTCTGCCCGCCGCTTTTGCGCCCGATGTGTGGTCGCATCAGTACGTGCGGCAGGTCAACCAGATTCGCTGCACCATTCTCGCAGACAACATCTACACCAACAATCGCGCCGATGCCAATACCTTCGGTCTGGAGCCAAACTATGGCTGTTGTGCGGCGAATATGCATCAGGGTGGACAAAATTTGCCATCCACCTCTGGATGCGCACGCCGGACGATGGACTGGTCGCTGTATCATACGCTCCCTGCAAGCTGACGACGTTCGTGGGAGGAGTGGCAGTTCGAGCGACTGTTGAAACAGATTATCCGTTTCGCGAAGCAGTACGGATTGTTGTCGTGTGTCAGTCTGTAACACGCTTTCCGCTGCTGCTGCGCATTCCTGCGTGGGCTAATGGGGCATTGCTGACCGTGGATGGGATAAGCATAATGCCCCTTCCCGGAACGTTGTCATCGTATTGAGCGCGTTTGGGAAGGAACCACAGTAATCGATCTGCATCTACCGATGCATTCAGCAGTGATACGTCGCTCCGTCTGATGGCGTGGTCATCAGCAGTGGTCCACTTGTCTTCGCACTTCCGATTGGCGAGGTCTGGCAGCGCATCATTCCTGATCCGCAGGGACAGTATGCCGCCGGAGAGCGGTTGCGTCCATTCTGCCCTCCACTGATTGCCGATTGTCTTGAGGATTGGGAAGTGTTGCCGGTGACATCATGGAACTAATGGTCTGGAACTGAATGACGTGCACCCTGAACAATCGATCCGCATTGCGTATCACCCTGTTGGCGAGCGTCCTTTCGCCCCTGAAGGCGCGCCTGTCGTGGCATATGCGCCCGATCGTCGTATCCCAGAGTGGATTGAAGAACACGGTGCAGCAGCGCCGCTGCCATTGTCACCAGTCATTTCTGACGCACCGCTTGAAGAATTGCGCCTCATCCCGTATGGATGCACCAACCTGCGCATCGCCGAATTTCCTCTCGTGAAGCCTCGAACGCCTGTAGGGTAGCCATGTAGACTGGGTAGGTCAGCGATCCTCGGATTTGCGCCGCGCGCGCTGCTTTGCTGCCAGCAACCGGGCAAACTGCTCTTCTGCCGCTTCCGGGCGGGTTTCAGTCGGTCTGACACGCCGTTCGGTCGTCTGCGGCGGTAGCGCAGGGGTGCGCCCCTGGGAGGCCTGATCGGTGGGAACAACGGTTTGGGGCGCAGTCGATGTGTCGATTTCAGAACGTTCCAAACTGATCGACGGCGGACGCGCCGCAGTTGCACGCCGTTTCGCCGCGCCAAGCCGCGTCATCGTTGCTGACGCTTCAGGCGCAGTAACGACAGAGGGACGTCGTTGGCGGAGTCGTTCCAGCCAGGGAGCAACGTCCTCCAAACGCAACATAACGCGCCGTGTAGCAATATCGAGGGGCCACAGGATAAGCGCCAGCCAGAGGAGCGGAAACCCGATCTCACGCACCGAACCGACGTCCTGGTTGGGTGAGGCGAACGCCGTCTCCGGCGACGGGTTGATCCGTCCTCTGCTGATGTTGGCAACCTCTGTCAGAAGCGGCAGGTTCTCGCGCTGCGCGCTGTACTCGAGCGAGTAACTGACGACGATGCCGGTTACCGCAACACCAATCTGACGCCCTTCTGCGTCGGAGGCTGCAACCTGCACCAGGTAAACCCCCGGTGACGGCGTGTCCGCTACAGCGCGGTATCTGCCCGGGCCGATCTGCTGGAATTGCACTGCTATTCCCTGATTCTGTGGATCGACGGCACGCCCAGCGATTGCCAGGTTGTTGAGCGGGCGTCCCTGTTCGTCCTGAGCAATCAGTTCCAGAAATGCGCGTGGACCGGCAGCAGTTGCTCGGAGTTCGAGCAAACCACTTTCGCGAGGCGGGAGCAGCAGGTCTGCCAGACCGCCAGCGAACTGTGGAAATCGATCCCACACGATCCAATCACGCGCCCAACGTCCATGGGTATCGCTCGTCCAGGCGACTACCCGCCCCAAACCATACTGCCACTGCGCCAGCAACGGTTTGCCATCCGGCGTGAGGAGCAGGTTGCGTGCTGCCTCGCGTACCTCTGTGCCATTGTAGCCGTAGAGCGGAGGCAACTTGCCCAGGCTGCGGACGATCGGCGAAGATAGACCCAACTGCGGTTCGATCGGCTGTTCGACAATGTCACGCCCGGCAGCAATGATCGTCTCCTGCAAGAAAATGCGCGGTACTTCATCGATGCTGGTCACACGATAGAAACGCCCGCCGCCGGCATTTGCCACATCGACCAGATTGGGGTTAGCATCCAGACCGACTGCAACGGTGGAAATAGTAATACCGGAGGCGCGCATCTGAGCAATCAGGTCGCCGTAATTACTCTCCGCAATACCATCGGTAAGCAGGAGAACATGCTTGATCTTCGCGTCGGTCGACGCCAGCGCCAGCGCCGCCTGTTCAATACCAGGACGAATATTCGTGCCGCCGCCAATGCCAAATGAGCCAAGCGCCCGCTCGATTTCGACCATCGAAGGCAACGGTTGTAACTGAAGCACCCAGTTTGCCGTATCGTCGAAGACAACCAGCCCGACCTTGTCAATAGGGGTCAAACCGAGACTTGCCTGGTATACTGCTTCTTTGGCAAGATCGAGTTTATTCCGTCTGCCGCCCGCCACCGGTTCAGCCATACTGCCGCTCCGGTCGATCACCATTACTAGCGCCAGATCGGGTTGTTGTTTCGTGTCCAGCGGATCGAGCAGCACCGGCAGCATCGGCTCCAATGGTGTACGCCGGTAGCCGCCAGCGCCAAACGAGTCGACACCCCCAACCATCGCCAGACCGCGTCCAAGTTCGCGCACATATGCTGGCAACGCCTCAAGCAACGCACGTGGCATCTCACGCGCCGGGGTATCGACGATCATGACGCCAGCGTATGCGCCGAGTTGAGCGAGCGTGGCTGGCGCCTGATTGGGAGGGAGTAGATCGACGCGCACCCCAGCAGCAAGCAACGCGTTGTGCAGGTTCGCCGCGCGTGACTTGTCGGAGGCGATCAGCAACAGGCGTGGCGGACCCTGCACCTCGGTGAACGCCGCCCCCCGGTTATTCTGCGGCTCGGTATCGCCGTCGGCATCGAGCCGGACTTCGAGACGCCGGAATCCGGTTTCACCCGATGGCACACGGATATCAACTGTGCTCGATCCTTCAGGGATGGAGAGTTCCTGTTCGCCGATCAGTTGCCCATCAACGAAGGTTTGCAAACGCCCGCCGGTAGAATAGTTGGACGATATATTCGCCTGCAACACGATGTCCTGTCCCTCGCGCACAACGGCAGGCGCGCTCAGACCAGCGACGATGACGTCAGGACCGCGTTCACCGGGCAGATATACCACATCGATTGGCACCTTGCGAACCGAAGCCAGTTGCGCAGCATCCACCACTCTTCCTGCATTCTCGCCCCCATCCGAGATAAGCACCAATCGCTTCTGGGTCTCGGCGGGGAACAGCGCCAGCCCCAGTTGCACCGCCTCCTGGAGATTGGTGCGGGTAGTAATCGGTGTCGATGACAGACGACTCAGGGGTCCAATAGGACCGGGGGCGCGCTCTACCAGCGCATTTTCACCGAACACCACCACGGCTGCACGATTACCGGCTGGCATGGCAGCCAGTGCGTCGTTGACATATTGCAAGGCGCGTTCACGTTGCGCTGGCGTCATCGAGTCCGACACATCGATTAAAAAAACGGTCGTCACCTCACGCACCGGCAGCACAATCTGCGCACCAGCGATCGCCAGCACAAGCGCAGCAAGAATGATACTGCGCAGCGCCAGGCTTGACCAGAAACGCCACGGAGCGAGACGGTGCGGCGTCAACAGGGTGAAAGCCCACAACGCCGGAAGCAGCGTCAGGAGAATGAGCGCAAGCGGTGTGATGAATGAGAGGCGGACCATGACTTCCAGTATACCATGCCAGGTCCATCAATGGCGGGTTGTCGCCTGTTTCTTTTCGATAATCAAACCTTTCTTAATGGTCTGCATGAGGTATGGTATAGTGACCAGGCGGGTAAAGAACCACTATAGGTATCGATGAGGATACGCCAATGACTGTCACGCGCTTTCAGCCCCCCGCTCCTGATCGGACACTGCACCCCAGCGGCGACAACCGCTTCAAGTTGCTCGAAGCCACGATGAAGAAGCACCAGTATCGTCCCGACGCGCTGATCGAAGTGCTGCATCGTGCGCAGGAACTGTTTGGTTATCTCTCGACCGATCTGCTGCTCTTCATCGCCAATAGTCTGCATCTTCCTCCGAGCCGGGTGTACGGCGTCGCCACGTTCTATCATTTCTTCTCACTCGCGCCAAAGGGTGAGCATTCATGCGTCGTCTGTCTTGGAACGGCATGCTACGTCCGCGGCGCTGCCGCAATCCTGGCAGCGGCGGAACAAACGCTGGGCATCAAAGCCGGGCATACGACTCCCGACGGACGTTTATCGCTGGAAACGGCGCGCTGCCTGGGAGCGTGCGGCATTGCACCGACTGTCGTCTTCGATGGCACGGTCACCGGTCATCAGACTCCGGATCAGGTGCAGGTCTGGCTCGAACGTCTGAAAGGGGAGGGGTTGAAGGTCGCAGGTTGAAGGTTGCGAGTTGAACATTATTAGAACGTTGAACGTTGAACGTTAACAGGCACGTGTATGGATCTGAATGAACTGCTGGCGATTGCCGAACACGAAAACGCGATGCGTCGATCGATCTGCATTCGCTGCTGTACTGCGCTCGGATGTCAATCGGCAGGCTCGCTATCGCTCAAGCAGCGGCTCGAAGAGGCAGTTGCCGAGGTGGATCGCACCGACATCGAGGTGATGGGAGTTGGATGCATGGGATTGTGTGGTCACGGTCCCCTGGTGCGAGTTGACCCGGAAGGCACGCTCTACGAGCGTGTGCGTGCTGCGGATGCATCATCAATCGTGGCGGCGCTCGACGGCGGCGAGGCAACTGCGCCGAAAGGCGATCCACACCATCCCTTTTTCACCTTGCAGAAGCGCATTGTCCTGGAAAACAGTGGCATCATCGACCCAGAGCGCATCGAGTCGTACATTGCGGCTGGCGGTTACCAGGCGCTCTATCATGCGTTGCACGAAATGACCCCAGCAGAAGTGATCGATGTTGTAACCCGCAGCGGACTGCGCGGACGTGGCGGCGCCGGATACCCGACGGGACTAAAGTGGGCGACCGTCGCCAAGAGTCACGGTGATCGCAAGTATGTCGTCTGCAATGCCGATGAGGGCGATCCCGGCGCGTTTATGGATCGCAGCATCATCGAAAGCGACCCGCATAAGGTGCTCGAAGGCATGGCGATAGCAGCGTATGCCGTCGGTGCAGACCAGGGGTACGTCTATGTGCGCGCTGAATACCCGCTGGCGATCCAGCGATTGCAGCGGGCAATTGCGCAGGCGCGGCGGCACGGCTTGCTCGGTGCGCAGATTTTCGACTCAGGGTTCACCTTCCGGATCGATATTCGCGTCGGTGCTGGCGCATTTGTGTGTGGCGAAGAAACGGCGCTCATGGCGTCAATCGAGGGGCGGCGCGGGCAACCGCGTCCCCGCCCGCCCTACCCTGCCGAAAGCGGCCTGTGGGGCAGACCAACGCTCATCAATAATGTCGAAACCTTCGCCAACATTCCGCCGATTATCCGCAACGGAGCGGAATGGTTCGCTTCGATCGGCGCTGAGACAAGCAAGGGCACAAAAGTTTTCGCACTGACCGGCAAGATTCGCCACACGGGTTTGATCGAGGTGCCGATGGGCGTCACCCTGCGCCAGATTGTCGAGGAAATGGGCGGCGGCGTGCCCAACGGCAGGGTCAAGGCAGTGCAGACCGGTGGACCGTCTGGCGGATGCATTCCGGCTACCCTGCTCGATACTCCGGTCGATTACGAATCGCTCCAGCGGGTTGGTTCAATTATGGGGTCGGGTGGCATGGTGGTGATGGACGACGCCACCAACATGGTGGATGTAGCGCGCTTCTACGTAGAGTTCTGCAAGGACGAGTCATGCGGCAAGTGTATTCCGTGTCGTGCCGGTACAGCGCAAATGTTGCATATGCTTGATCTCATTCGTGCTGGGCGGGCGACCGCAGCCGATCTCGATCAACTCGAGCAACTCTGCATGATGGTGAAAGAAACCAGTCTGTGCGGTCTCGGTCAGTCTGCGCCGAATCCGGTTCTGAGCACGATGAGATACTTCCGCGAGGAATATGAGGCGCTGCTGGCGGATCGTGGCAGCGCTGGCGAGACGATGGACAGATAGCATGGTTATCTGGAAGGAACGGCGATGGCAGCGCGAACGTTTACCATCGACGGTCAACTGATCAGTGCGCGGGAGGGTGAAACGATCCTTCAGGCAGCGCGTGATCATGGCATCTTTATCCCGACGCTCTGCCACCTTGATGGGGTGAGTAGTGTCGGCGCATGTCGGCTCTGTCTTGTCGAGATCGAAGGCAGTCGCATGTTGCGCCCGGCATGTGTGACGCCAGTAGTGGAGGAAATGGTGGTGCGGACTGATACCGCGCGCCTGCGCGAATATCGCCGTATGATTGTCGAGCTACTGTTTGCCGAGCGCAACCACGTCTGTGCGGTGTGTGTCGCTAACGGTCATTGTGAACTGCAAGACCTGGCTGTCACCGTCGGGATGGATCACGTGCGCTTCGATTACACCTTCCCGTACTGCGAAGTTGATATTTCACATCCGCTCTTCGGCATCGATCACAATCGGTGCGTGCTCTGCACACGCTGCGTGCGTGTGTGCGATGAGGTGGAAGGAGTGCATACGTGGGATGTGGCAGGGCGCGGTACCGATGCGCGGGTGATTACCGATATGCGTCAGCCATGGGGTGAGTCGCACAGTTGCACGTCGTGTGGCAAGTGTGTGCTCGCCTGCCCCACCGGCGCCATCTTCCGTCGCGGCGCCACGGTTGGTGAAATGGAACGCGACCGAAACAAAATTGCGTATATTGTCGCAGCACGCGATCAGCGCTGGTAATGGCGAGGTTGAACCGTGAACAAACTGCGTCTGGCGACAGTCTGGCTTGGCGGATGTTCGGGATGCCACATGTCATTTCTCGATCTCGACGAGTGGCTCTTCGAACTGGCACACCATGTTGATCTGGTCTACAGCCCGCTTGCCGATGTGAAGGAATATCCAGATCGCGTCGATGTCGCGCTGGTAGAAGGCGCCGTTGCCAATGAGGACAACCTGCATCTGATCCGTCAGGTGCGTGAGCGGACGCGATTGTTGATTGCATTTGGCGACTGCGCAGTCACCGGGAATGTCACCGCGTTGCGCAACGTGCTCGGCGACCCTGAGACGCTCCTGCGCACCATCTATGTCGAGCACGCCGACATTGCCGGTCAGATGCCGCTTGCTCCCGGCATTGTGCCGCGGCTGCTCGACAGGGTCTATCCAGTGCATAAGGTTGTTCCGGTCGATGTCTATCTGCCAGGATGTCCGCCACCGGCTCAGCGCATTCGTGCATTGCTGGAACAGGTGCTTGCCGGTGGCGACATCTATCTGACCGGACGCGAGATGATCAAGTTCGGCTAAAAAAGTTCAAGAGGCCTATGACCCGTCACATCCTGATCGATCCAGTCACCCGGATTGAAGGGCACGCGAAAATCAGCATCCATCTGGACGACGACGGAAACGTGGCAGAGGCGCGTTTCCATGTGACTGAGTTTCGCGGGTTCGAGCGTTTCTGTGAAGGACGCCCATTCTGGGAAATGCCTGGCATTACGGCGCGCATCTGCGGGATCTGTCCGGTCAGCCATCTGTTGGCATCGGCGAAGGCAGGTGACGCGATCCTCTCGGTGGTGATTCCGCCGGCAGCCGAGAAGCTGCGCCGCCTGATGAACCTGGGGCAGATCGTGCAATCGCATGCGCTGAGTTTCTTTCACCTCAGTGCGCCCGATCTGCTGCTCGGTTTCGACAGCAATCCCGCTATGCGCAATATCTTTGGATTGATGGCTGCCGATCCGACGCTGGCACGTGCCGGAATACGGCTTCGCCAGTTGGGGCAGGACATTATCGCTATGCTCGGCGGCAGCAAAATCCATCCGGCGTGGGCTGTTCCCGGTGGCGTGCGTTCAGCGCCGACGGCTGCACAGCGCGCCGGGATCGTCGAACGGTTGCCCGAAGCGCGCGCCACGGTGCTCGATGCGCTGCGTCGATTCAAGGCGTTGCTCGACACCCACGCCGAAGAAGTTGCGGCATTCGGTAATTTTCCGTCGCTTTTCCTGGGATTGGTAGGACCGAACGGCGAATGGGAGCACTACGACGGACGATTGCGTGTGGTTGACTCAGGCGGCGCCATTATCGCCGATCAGGTTGATCCATCGCGCTACCGCGACATTATCGCTGAAGCGGTCGAGCCATGGTCATACCTGAAGATGCCGTATTACCGACCACGCGGCTACCCTGGCGGCATGTATCGCGTTGGTCCGCTGGCGCGCCTCAATATCTGCACACGCATTGGCACCCTGCTGGCAGACGCCGAACTGGGGGAGATGCGCCAGCGGGCGGGGGGTATCGCTACATCGTCATTCTACTACCACTACGCGCGCCTGATCGAGATTCTGGCAGCACTGGAGCGCATTTCGTTGCTCCTCGATGACCCTGATCTCGATTCGCCCCGACTCCGCGCCGAAGCGGGAGTCAACCGGTTTGAGGGCGTCGGTGTGAGCGAGGCGCCACGCGGAACCCTCTTTCACCACTACACTGTCGATGCAAACGGCCTGATCCAGCGCGTCAACCTGATCATCGCCACTGGACACAACAATCTGGCGATGAACCGGACGATCGCCCAGATCGCGCGGCACTTTGTGCGTGGCGATCGGATCTGCGAAGGGGCGTTGAACCGGGTGGAGGCAGGCATCCGCGCCTATGATCCGTGTCTCAGTTGTTCGACGCATGCTGCTGGGACGATGCCACTGACGCTCACACTGGTCGCCGCCGATGGCACCGTGCTCGATGAGGTGCGGCAGGGGTGAGCAAGGTTGAAGGTTGAAGGTTGAAGTATGCACTACCTCATCATCGGATATGGCAACGACCTGCGCGGCGATGACGCAGCCGGGCGGGTTGCGGCAGATATGATTGCCGCGCTTCATCTGCCAGATGTCACCGTACTTTCGGTGCACCAGTTGACGCCGGAACTCGCGCCGATCCTGGCACAGGCACGTGGGGCAGTCTTTCTCGACGCCGATGCGAGTGGGTGTCAGGTAGTGCGCGTGACCTACGTTCTGCCTCGAACTGATGGTCAGTATGCCGGTCACATTGCCACGCCCGGAGCATTGCTCGCACTCGCCAGAGCGGTCTATGGCCGGTCGCCAGATGCCTGGCTTATCAGTATTCCGGCAATCGATTTCACCCTCGGTGCGTCACTTTCGCCACAGGCGCGTGATGGCGTCGTTCAAGCAGTAGACACTGTGCGCCACATGACGGCGAGTGCTGACAGAGCATCCACCGCACAACCATAAAGGCGATCCTTACAATTCTGGTACAATAGTATCGAAAGTGTGCACGCCGCACGCTGTACATGATGGCTGTTCTCCAGTCACCAGGATAAGGTAGGGCATGAATAGACAACGCTGGTATGCTGTCGTGGCATTCCTCATATGCCTGCTCTCCATCATCCTGCTGATGCAGGGTCCAGTGCAGGCGCAGAGCGACGTCGATCCGCGCGGACTCGGCGATCCTGGGGCGCCGCTGGTCATTATCGAGTACAGCGACTACGAATGCCCGGCATGCGCCTCGTTTGCCCGCGATACCAAACCGCAACTGATTGCAGCGTATATCGAGACCGGCAAAGTCTACTACCTCTACCGCGATAACCCTCTGCCACAGCATCCAGCAGGGCGTGTCGCTGCCGCGTATGCGCACTGTGCTGCGCAACAAGGTCAGTTCTGGTCGATGCATCAACGTTTATTTCAGGGATACATCGATGGCGAATGGGGTGGCAATCCATTGTCATCAGAGCGCGTCTTTCAGCGGTATGGCGACGAACTTGGTCTGGATGGTAATGCTCTTCAGCAATGTGTACGTAACCCCGCGACCGATCGCGCGATTGCTGCTGATATAGAAGAGGCGCGCAATCGTGGGTTGCGAGGTACACCCGCTTACATTTTGCACTGGCCCGGCGGTCCAGAGCGCGGCGACGTGTTGACCGGAGCGCAGAGTTTTGGCACCTGGCGCTACCTGCTCGATGAGCGCCTCAACCGGCAACCCGAGCCGTCTGCATCGACGCCAGTGTCGCAGGGGTCGATGTCAGTACTGTTCTATCTGGCGCTGGGGGCGGCTGGCGGTCTTGGCGTGCTGGTCGTCGGCGGCAGTGTGATCTGGTGGCTTGCCGCACGCAGTCGTCATCCGCGTACGTAATATCAAATCTAGTAGAACACGACGCGCGGTACACCATTGTTCGTTCCCAATCCGCGTTGTTTGCCTGGGAGCGAGGGTGTCCCGCACTTACGGAGAAACAAAGGGCAAGGTGCCCTCGCCCTCGTGATTGGTCACATCGCCGCGTGCAAGCGCGACGCCCGCCACCCAGTCTGTGCAGAAGCGCGTGCTGTTCCAATAATTCTCAATCTTCACCAGAGCGCGCGAAGCATTGCAGAACGACCACGTTTCCCACCTGGAACGCATCCCATCAATCAAGATTTGGTATGAAAGAAGACGCACATCATACGTAGACGCAGGTTGCTTCAGGAACTCTCCTCTGCTATACTCGTGCCTGTTGCCGCCTGCCATGGGTACAGGTAGTCCTCAGAGCGCCACGTTGCTCTCTACCCCAGCAGGTTGAGTATGTTCAGCCGCACTGCTTAATGCTCATTGCAACGCTAACACACCATAGTCACACAGGAGCAATGTTATGAGCACCAATACGACCCCCGACGTAACAACATTGCTGGCGGATCACGGTCGCTTGCGCGAGCAGGTGATGAGACTGGAGCGCGATCTGGCTCGCTTCCGCTCTATTATTGAGGATACTGATCTGCTCATCACCGAAGTGGACGCCGGTGGCATCTTCACGTATGTGAATCCCGCAGCGCAACGGGTTTTTGGATATGCGCCTGAGGAGTGCATTGGCAGGTCATCGCTTGAGTTCGTGCATCCAGACGATCTTGAATACATGCAGAAGGCATTTGTTGATTGGGTGCAACGGCGCGAACGCACAGTGACAATTGAGAATCGTGTGATGCACCGCAACGGCTCCGTTTCTCATATGCTCTGGTCAATCACCCTGCATTACGATGAGCAAGGGCAGATTCAGCGGGCAACATCGATCGCGTACGATATTGGCACACTGCATCAGTTGCGCAGCGAACTACGCGAGAGTCGCACCACGCTGCAACTGGTGATCGACAACCTGCCGCAGGCTGTATTCTGGAAGGATCGCGAGTTACGGTTCCTGGGGTGCAACCAGCGTTTTCTTGTCGATGCCGGGCTATCCTCGGTTGATGAGGTGATCGGCAAGACCGACTTTGAGATGCCGTGGAAAGAACATGCAGCCAGGTATCAGGAAGATGATCGCGCAGTGATTGCCTATGGACCTCAATTCAACATCGAAGAGCAACTGACGCGCAGCGACGGCTCGATAATCTGGTTACGAACGAACAAGGCACCACTGCGCCGCGATGGCGAAGTTATTGGCGTTCTAGGCATGTACGAGGATATTACCGCACTGAAGCAGCAGGAAGAAGAACTGCGCACCTTCAAGTTGCTGGTGGAAAATGCCCCTGACGGGATCGGCATCGCAAATACGGATCTGGTGTTGACGTATGCCAACCCTGCTTTTGCCACAATGCTTGGATACTCCAGTCTGATTGGGATGAAGGTGCCGGCAATCACGCATCCTGATGATCTGGATCTATTGAGCACCATTGCCCGGCAGGTGGTTCAGGGTAGCGCGCCACGTGAGATGATCCGCTATTTGCGCAGCGATGGTTCGATCGTCACTGTGCAGGCGTCAGCGCTGGCATTGCACGACGGGCATGGCCACCTGATTGGCTTCGCATCGATCAACCGCGACATCACCGAACAGTTGCAGGCAGAGGAGAATCTGCGCGCCAGCGAGCAGCGCAACCGTGCATTGCTCAACGCCATCCCCGATCTGATGTTCCTGCTCACCCCTGATGGCACCTTCCTAGACTACAAAGCAGACAACAGTGGCGATCTCATTCTCCCGCCTGAAGCATTCCTCAACCGGAATGTTTCTGAAGTCCTGCCGCCGCATCTGGCGGAACAGGTCATCATGCATATAGAGGCGCTCAAACGCACCCACGAGATGCAGACCTACGAATATCAGGTTATGATTAACGATCAACTCCGCGAGTTTGAAGCGCGCATGGTGCTGAGCAACAATGACATTCTTGTGTTGTCGCGCGATGTAACGAAGCAGCGGCGCGCTGAGCGCGAGCGTCAGGCGATGCAGGAGCAGATCATTCAGGCGCAGCAGGCGGCGTTACGCGAATTGAGCACGCCGCTCATGCCGATTGCCGATGGGGTGGTTGCCATGCCGATCATCGGCACGATCGATACCATGCGTGCACAGCAAATTATGGAGGTACTTCTCCAGGGAATTGCTGAGCACGGCGCTGATATTGCCATCCTCGACATTACCGGTGTGAAGGTGGTGGATACCCAGGTCGCTGGTGCGTTGATCCGTGCAGCACAGGCGGCGCGCATGCTCGGTGCACAGGTCGTGCTGACGGGTATCAGCCCGGAGATCGCACAGACTCTCGTTCACATTGGTGCTGAAATGCGCGAAATGGTGGCAAAACCAACCCTTCAGCAGGGGATTGCCTACGCCCTGAGTCGGCGTGCGTCGTGATGCTATGTAGGTAACACCTGGACAGATTAGACACGGTTGAACACCTCCCTGGAAGTGTTCACATTTCTGCTCCCCTAGGGGGCGAGAGCATCTTTGCCTTCGTAGACGCGATGATGGCGGGACGCCCTCGCTCCCTAGTGCGTGTGTTACCTCAGGTGTGGACTACCCACCGAAAGCGCGCACCTCGCGCGACATTGCGGACATGGCAGACACTCAAAGTGCACGACAAATATCGCACGTCTCCTCGCCAGGAGCATCTCTGCTGATGGTTGTTGAGCAATAACCTGCTCTCGCCCGCGCATGTAGGCGTCGCAATGCATGGTCAGGGACTTATGGTCTTTGAGTAATTATTCCGCTCTGGCCTGCGCAGGCATGCTTCGCCCTGCCTGGCCAAGGGCTGATAGTCTTTGAAGAAATAGTCTGCTCCAGCCCGCATAGGCGGGCTTCACCCTGCCTGGCCAAACCCGACGGCTGATCCAATATACCGGATTATACTACACTCTGCCGGAATCGGGCACCTTGCGCGACATGGCAGACTCAGACAAGGTTCAACGTATCTGAGAACTGCTATAGTTCACGACATAACAGCCCCATGACCAGTTCGGCATACTGGATTCAATTCTCAATCTTCATAAGCATGTTGCACCCCGGCACATAACCCGTATCATGAATGTCAATCTGTAACCTGTGCAACGCAATAGGGGAGGTGCATAATGGGGGATATTGGACGCCTCCTGATAGGGATGGGTGTGCTGCTGATCGTGGTCGGCGTGGTGTTTCTTGTTGCGGGTCGGGTGACGTGGTTAGGACGGCTGCCAGGTGATATTCTGATCGAGCGCGAAAATGTGCGGATCTTTATCCCGATCGGAACAATGCTGATCCTTAGCCTGCTGCTGACGGTGATCGTCAACCTGATCGCACGCTTCTGGCGCTGACGACATATGCCGTGCAAAAAGATCATTGCATTGCAGCGGTACAGCAGACTCAGTGAGCGATTAATGGAGACCTCTGCTTGCATCGCTCCAGTAGTCTTTGCAGCAAGGTCGTATCAGACATTGTCCTGATTGAGTGCAGAATAGTGGTCGCCTCTAGCAGCATCGAAACAGAACGCGCAATTGCGAAGTAAAAAACCCCTGAGATATCTCAGGGGTTCCACTTACATGGAGCCGGCGGCGGGATTCGAACCCGCGACCTACTGTTTACAAGACAGTTGCTCTACCAGCTGAGCTACGCCGGCATACCTCTATTGTAGCACGAGCGCGCCATGCGCGTCAATCAACGCAGCACAGTGGTATAATGGTTCCGCCAACACAATGATAGTGTGGGAGAACATGTATGTCTGCTTTGCTCGCATCGCGCGATGGCCTGCCGTCGAGCATCGAGCCACCGACACCGGAGGAAAGCTTGAACGATGCACGGCAGCGCATGGCGCGCACCTTTCGCCGCGACGAATTTGTCTGGATTATTAACGAACGGTATGATGAACACGCCGTTGCCTGGCTGATCGATGTGCTACGCCAGGGAGCAGAAGGGCGCTGGATGCGTCAGCGCTATCGCTACGACGTTCCAGCAGGCATTCTCTACTTCCTGGGTGAAAGCGCGGTTGACAGCCAGACATTTCGCTCGTTGCGCCGATCCTCCATGCCGTTCGATGTCCCTGCGTGGCAGGATCGCTAGTATCTGTCGGGCGGCTTCCTGCACGTTGGGTGCGGCAACATCGCGGTTCAAGTCGGCGCACGAAATGGCACTTAATTGACCTGTTCAGGAAGCATCTGTGTTGAATAATGCCTCTCCGTTCACCGTCGAAGATCTCTATCGCCTGGGTTGGCTAGAAGACCCGCAGGTCCGCCCGGACGGCAGCGAGGTTGCATTTGTGCGCGTCACCATTGATCGCCCGGCAAACGCCAACTGTCGCGCTATCTGGATTGCACCCACCGATGGAGGTTCTCCGCGCCGGTTTACGTCCGGGGTGAATGACACGTCGCCGCGCTGGAGTCCCGATGGTCGCTGGCTGGCGTTCGTTGGGAGGCGCGGAGATCAGACACCGCAACTGTATGTCATTCGTCGCGATGGAGGCGAGGCGCGCTGCCTGACTTCGCTGCCGCAAGGGGTCAGCCATCCAGCGTGGAGTCCCGACGGGCGCCGGATCGCCTTTCTTTCCCGGTTGAATGCTGCCGAACGTGCGCGCGAAGATGCTGGCGAGTTGGAGCCAACGCCACCCGATGAGTTTACCCGCAAGCAGATTGCTGAGCGCCGTAAGTACGAAGAGGAGCGTCGCTTCGACCCGCGCGTAGTGCGTCGCCTGCCCTACCGGGCAGGGGTGGATTTCTTCGACGACCGGTATGCGCAAATCTATCTGATCGACGTGCCGGAAGATGATAATGATCCGGCACCAAGGCCACGCCGCATTACCGATGCTGACCTCGATTTCGGCGCACTGGTGTGGATGCCCGATGGGCAGGCACTCCTCACAACGGCGACGCGCAACCCGGAAGGAGATTCACAATTCTTCTTCTTTGATGTGATCCGTGTGCCAGTGATGTCCGAAGGGCGCGCTGAACCGCAGCGCCTGACTGCTCCTGGCTTCACGTACTGGAACCCGCGTCCCTCGCCGGATGGACGATTGATTGCGTGTCTGCGCGCGCCGGAGGGACAGCCATTCTCAGCTGGAACGTCACTGGCGGTGATGGATGCATCTGGCAATGCGCTGCGCGATCTGACGGCTGCGACCGACCTGAGCATCGAAGCCTTCGACTGGTTGCCGGGAGGCGAGGGGTTGCTGTGCCTTGCCGCGTATCGCGGCGCGCAACCCTTGTGGCAGGTTGCGCTGGACGGGAGCGGGTGTCAGCGCCTTGATCAGATGCCTGACGACCGTCTGATCGCCGCATGTGATGTCGGTACAGATGGAACGATCGCTTTTGTGGCCGGTGATGCTGCCAATCCGTGCGAGTTGTATGTCCGTGATCCAGTTGGGGTTGAACGGCGGTTGACAGCGTTCAACGCACCGCTGCTGGAGGAGCGGATCGTTGCACCGTATGAGGAGCTGGTCTACGCCGCGCCCGATGGTCAGGACGTTCAGGGATGGGTGATCCATCCTCCCGACTTCGATCCCGCGCGTCCGGGCGGGTATCCGCTTGCGGTTTACGTCCACGGCGGTCCGCATCTGATGTGGGGACCAGGGGTGCGCAGCATGTGGCATGAGTGGCAGGTTGCCGCCGCCCGCGGGTACGTTGTATTCTTCTGCAATCCGCGCGGCTCGGATGGGTACGGCAACGCCTGGCGTTTTGCCACTCAGTCAAACTGGGGGTTTGCCGATGCCCCCGACATCCATGCTGGCATCGATGCACTGCTTGCGCGCGGCTATATCGACCCACGTCGCATTGCTGTCACTGGCGGTTCATATGGTGGGTACATGACGGTCTGGCTGATTGCGCACAGTGATCGGTTCGCCTGCGCCGCGGCAGCACGCGGGGTGTACAATCTGCTGACGCAGCACAGCACCAGTGATGCCCACGAGCTGGTCGAACTGACGTTTGGAGGCTTCCCATGGGAGAACCATGCGTTGCTCTGGCAGCATTCGCCGCTGGCGTATGCCCATCGCATTACGACGCCGCTGCTCATCCTGCACGCCGAACGCGACTATCGCGTGCCGATCAGTGAGGCAGAGCAGTTGTTCACATTTCTGCGTCGTCGGAAGCAAGTCGTTGAGTTTGTGCGCTACCCGCGCGAGGGGCACGAACTCACGCGCACTGGTGAGCCAGACCATCGTGCTGATCACATGCGTCGCATCCTGGAATGGTTTGATCGGTTCTGCCGGATGCGCACCGACGACTGTGCCGTCTCGTGGGGGGAACATTGATGGCTGAGCATCATCAGGCGTTTGGCTCGCATCCCTGGGCCGAGTTAACCGCATCACAGGCGCTGGAGCTGCTGCTGCACGAACTATACACACCAGTTAGCGCCCTTGGTGATCAGGTCAGTCGGCTGGCAGCCGATCCTCTCGATGAGAGTGAACGCGCCGTAATTATCGGGCACATGCGTGCCCGGATCGACGATCTGAGTCGCCTGGTTGTACTGCTCAAGCGGTATCTCGATGAGCAGTTGGCGCCCGAAACATAAGTGAGCACCAGTATGACGCCACTCCTTACCCGCCGTACCTTGCTGACCGAGCGCCAGGAAGCGTTGATCGAGGAGATCCGCGCAGCGCTGACAACGTTACGTGCTGCACTGCACCGCTTTGGGGTCGACGTGGCGCCAGGCGATATGCGTATTCTGGACGATATGATCACCCACCTGGATGAACTCTTTTTGCTGGTGGTGGCGGGTGAATACAATTCTGGCAAGTCGAGTTTCATCAATGCGCTGCTTGGCGCACCGGTGGTGGCAGAGGGCGTCACGCCCACCACCGACCGGATCACCATCCTGCGCTATGGTGACACACCGGGTGAAACAGTGAGCGGCGCGTTTCTGGTGGAATATCGCTTTCCGGCTGAAGTGCTGCGTCGTATGGCAATTGTTGATACTCCCGGTACGAACGCCATCATCCGACGCCACGAAGAACTGACGCACAATTTCATCCCACGTGCGGACCTGGTGCTGTTCGTAACGTCCGCCAGTCAACCGTTTTCTGCCAGCGAATGTGCCTTCCTCGAACTCATCCGCGATTGGGGGAAGAAGGTGGTGTTGATCATCAACAAAGCCGACCTGCTTGACGATGTTGGTCTTGCGGAAGTCGTTGCATTTGTTGGTAGGCACGCTGAGGATTTGTTCGGCATGCGCCCCCAGATATTTCCAGTCTCGGCGCGTCTGGCTCGTCAGGCGCGCAGCACCGATGATCAGGCGCTGTGGGAGGCCAGTCGGTTTCCTGCCATCGAGCAGTACATTGTCACCACCCTCGATGAAGAGCAGCGGGTGCAGCTGAAACTTCTCTCGCCGCTAGGTGTGGCGCGTCGGCTGGCGGAACGGTATCTCATTGCAGTTGAGGATCGCCTGTCTGCACTGCGTGACGATGTTGCCGCTATCGACAACATTGAGCGACAACTCGACCTGTTCCGCCGTGATCTGACCGAAGATTTCCAGCGTCATCAGGCTGAAGTCGCTAATATTCTCAACGAGTTTGAGTTGCGCGGCATACGATTCTTCGACGAGACCATTCGTGTCAGCAACCTGTTCAACCTGGTGCGCCATCAGCAAGAGATCAGCGAAGCGTTTGCACGTGACATTGTTGCCGACGTGCCGCAGCAGATCGAAGCGCGTTTACAGGCGCTGATCGACTGGATGGTGGAAAAGAATCTGCGCATGTGGCAGGGGGTGATGGATTATCTGCGGCGGGAACGGGCAGTGCAGCAGCGCAGCGGATTGATTGGCGAGATTGGCGGAACCTTCGAGTACAATCGAGCCGCACTGATCGAATCGGTCGCCCGTGAGGCGGAAAAGGTCATTGCTACCTACGACCGCGAAGCTGAGGCGCAGGCATTGACGGCGGAAGTGCAGTCGGCAATTGCTGGCTCGACACTGGTTGGGGCAGGTGCGGTGGGGATTGGGACTCTGCTTGCGCTGCTGTTGCACGGCGCAATGCTCGATGTCACCGGTGTGCTGGTCGCCGGATTGCTGGCAGTTGGCGGGTTGTACCTGATTCCTAACAAACGTCGCCAGATCAAGCGGCAGTTCCATCAGCGCGTCGCCGACCTGCGCGAGACGCTTGCCGAAACGGTGGATCGCCAGTTCAACGCCGAGCGCGACCGCATGATCGCACGGATCCGCGATGCCATCGAACCCTACACCCGTTTCGTGTACGCACAGCACGAGCTCCTGCTAACGACCCAACGCGATCTTTCTGACGCAGAAGCAGAGATTAGTCGGCTACAGGCAGAGATTGAACGCTGTTGACGAGGTGGGATATGCAACCATCGGGGATCATTACATTGACAACCGACTTTGGACTATCGGATAGTTATGTCGGCATCATGAAGGGGGTTATTCTGGGGATTGCACGCAACGCAACGATTGTGGACATCACGCATCAGATTGCACCGCAGGACATCCATCAGGCAGCATATATCGTTCAGACGTTCGGGGCGTTTTTCCCGCCGGGGACGATTCACGTAGTGGTTGTTGATCCGGGGGTGGGAAGCAAACGGCGCCGTATCATTCTGACGACGCCGAATGCCATGTACGTTGCGCCCGATAATGGCGTCCTGACGTATGTATGGCGCGAGGCAATCACGCAGTGGGGCACGGAGCACTGTGCCGTCTACGATCTGACCGAGCCGCGCTACTGGTTGCCCTACGTCAGCAGTACCTTCCATGGACGCGATGTCTTTGCGCCGGTAGCTGCACATCTCGCGCTTGGAGTTCCGCCAGCGCAGTTCGGCGAACGGCGCGCGGAGATTGTTGAAGCTGCGCTCGAACAACCGTCGCGTGGGCGGCATGGCGAACTCGTTGGTCGCATCATTCATATCGACCATTTTGGCAATTGTGTCACCAACATCACACTCAAGCACTTGCAGGAAGCAGGGATTGGCGAGCGCATGACCGCCCAGTTGATCGGGCAGCGCATCGAGGGATTGTACCGGACGTACGCCGATGTTGCGATCGGCGCGCTGGTTGCGCTGATCGGCAGCAGCGATCATCTGGAGATTGCAGTGCGCAACGGCAACGCTGCGCAAACGCTGGGCGCCGGGATCGGCGATATTGTGCGAGTGTTTCCCGCTTCGCACCAGACAGCGTAGCAGGCTGACGAAAATTTGTTTTGTAGTATGCCTATTTTTCCTGTTCCATCCCTTGACGCTCGATACACGGATTGCTATAATGATCAACACCTGGAAAACCAGGCCTCCTACCCGCCCCCTGAGATGTCTAGCTGTACAGGTGCAGCAGCCAGCGGGTGCATATATCTGCGGTTAGCCGCATCTCTTCGTTGGGGAAGCGCACCATATCTACAGTTTGGAAGTCAATGCACGTTATCAGGACCACAGATACCCGACCGGCGGCAATAGCACACACTATTGCATACGGTCCATTGTGCCGCAGGCATTCGCGGGCGACGCGAAGAGCGGCATTAAACCAGGAGGATCATTCATGACAATCCAGAGCGGCGTTTCGTTGCTGCAGCGGGTGGTTGAGCTCCAGGATCTCAAAAAGTTCCGTGAACTGAACTGGACTGGTACCTTCGGCGATTATCTGGAGATCGTTGCCCGAAATCCGAAGGTGACACGCAATGCATTCCAGCGTATCTACGACATGATCATGTCGTATGGGTACGAAGAGTTTATCGATGCCAAGAAGAAGTTGATCCGGTATCACTTCTTCAGCGACCCATCATTCGATGCCAATGATGCGATCTTCGGTCTCGAAATCCCGCTGATGCGCCTGGTCAACTTTTTCAAAGCAGCAGCGCAGGGATACGGTACCGAGAAGCGCGTCTTGCTGCTCCACGGTCCAGTTGGTTCGTCAAAGTCTACCATTGTCCGGCGTCTGAAGCGCGGGCTTGAGCACTACTCGAAAACGGAAGCTGGCGCGCTCTATACGTTCGACTGGTACATGGGAGTGATAGACTCCGAGAACTGGGACTGGCGCCAGGTGCCGGAGTCAGAGTGGGAGAAGTGCCCGATGCACGAGGAGCCGCTGCGTCTCATTCCGGCAGAGGTGCGCGAGCGCTTCATCGAGGAGTTGACCGACGGGTACAACGGTGACTATCCCATCCGTATAGAGGGCGATCTCTGCCCGGTATGCCGCTTCAACTTCCGCGATCTGATGCTGCGCTACCAGGGCGACTGGAGTCAGGTGATCCGCCACGTTCGAGTGCGGCGCCTGGTGTTCAGCGAGCAGGACCGCATCGGGATTGGCACCTTCCAGCCTAAGGACGAGAAGAACCAGGACTCGACCGAGTTGACGGGCGATATCAACTACCGCAAGATTGCGATCTATGGATCGGACTCTGACCCGCGCGCGTTCAACTTCGATGGCGAGTTCAACATTGCCAACCGCGGCATTATCGAGTTCATCGAGATGCTCAAGCTGGACGTTGCCTTCCTCTACGACCTGCTGGGCGCGTCGCAGGAGCACAAGATCAAGTCGAAGAAGTTCGCGCAGACCGATATCGATGAAGTGATCATCGGGCATACGAATTCGCCGGAGTATCGACGCCTCGAAAACAACGAGTTCATGGAGGCGCTCAAGGATCGTACCGTCCGCATCGATATTCCCTACATCACCCGCCTGCGCGATGAGATCAAAATCTACGAGCGTGACTTCAATAAGAAGCGGGTCAAGGTGCATATCGCGCCGCATACACTCGAAGTGGCAGCCATGTGGGCGGTGTTGACACGCCTGGAAGAGCCAAAGAAGCCGAACCTGACCCTGTTGCAGAAGCTCAAACTCTACAACGGGCGCACCCTGCCTGGCTTCACCGAGGACAACATCAAAGAACTGCGCAAGGAAGCGCCCAATGAGGGCATGCATGGCATCAGCCCGCGCTATATCCAGGATAAAATCTCGAATGCGCTGGTCAATTATCAAGCGGACGGGTATATCAACCCGTTCATGGTACTGAACGAACTGGAGAATGGTCTGAAGAATCATGCGCTTATCACTTCAGAGGAGGATCGCAAACGCTATCGCGACCTGCTCTCAGTGGTAAAAGAGGAGTATACCGAGATCGTGAAGAACGAAGTGCAGCGCGCTATCAGCGCCGACGAGGAAGCGATCAAGCGTCTCTGCGCCAACTATATCGACAACATCAAAGCCTACACGCAGCGCGAGCGTGTGCGCAACAAGTTTACCGGGCAGTTTGAGGAGCCCGATGAGCGGCTGATGCGGTCAATCGAGGAAAAGATCGACATTCCCGAGAGCCGCAAAGATGACTTCCGCCGTGAGATTATGAATTACATTGGTGCACTGGCGGTCGAAGGTAAGACGTTCGATTACAAGACGAACGAGCGGCTCCACAAGGCGCTCGAACTCAAACTGTTCGAGGACCAGAAAGACTCGATCAAGCTCACATCGCTCGTCTCGCGGGTAATCGATAAGGATACCCAGGAAAAGATCGACGTCGTCAAGGCGCGCCTGATCCGCGATTTCGGCTACAATGAGCAGAGTGCGACCGACGTGCTCAACTATGTAGCGAGCATCTTCGCACGCGGCGATGTGAAACGTTGAACGAAGCCAGGAATGGCGCCGGAAAACAGTCGTGATGACGTCTGGTAGGGCGCTAGCAGTTGTCTTGGGGATCAGGAAGGGCTGCCCGCAACAGTTCCTTCCTGATTCGGTTTCTACATTAAGGTGCATGCTATGTCGATACACCGCGTTGAGCGCGATCTGAATCGCTTCCGCCAGATTGTGCGCGGCAAGATCAAAAAAGACCTGCGAAAATACATGTCGCAGGGCGAAATGATCGGTCGCCAGGGGCGTAAGTACGTCTCGATCCCGCTGCCGCAGATTGATCTGCCGCAGTTTCGCTACGGCACGCGCCAGGGCGGTGGCGTCGGGCAGGGCGATGGGAATGTTGGCGACCCGATTGCGCAGGGCGATGGGCAGTCGGGCCATGGCGAAGCCGGCTCCGAACCAGGGCAGCATATTATCGAGGTTGATGTCACCCTGGAGGAACTGGCGCAGATCCTTGGCGAGGAACTGCAATTGCCCAACATTCAGCCGAAGGGCAAAAAGAACATCGTCTCGCAGAAAGACCGCTACTCTGGTATTCGTCGCGTTGGACCAGACTCGCTGCGGCATTTCAAGCGCACATACCGCGAGGCGCTCAAACGCCAGATTTCGTCGGGCGAATACAACATTGCCGATCCAATAGTTGTGCCGATCCGACAGGACATGCGCTTCCGCTCCTGGAAGGAAACGCTCCAACCCGAGTCGAATGCCGTTATTATCTATATGATGGACGTCAGTGGCTCAATGGGCGCCGAGCAGAAGGAACTGGTGCGCATCACAGCGTTCTGGATCGAAACTTGGCTGCGATCGCAGTACAAGGCGATCGATATCCGCTACATCGTGCACGACGCTGCAGCAAAAGAGGTCGATCAGGAGACGTTCTACCATATTCGTGAGGGCGGCGGCACGAAGATCAGTTCGGCGTACAAACTATGCAACAAACTGATCGATGAGCGCTATCCCGCCGATGAGTGGAACATCTACCCCTTCCACTTCTCTGATGGCGACAACTGGGGCGGGGGCGATACCCGCGAATGTATTGAATTGCTGCGCACCCAACTCCTTCCCAAAGTCAACCAGTTCTGCTATGGTCAGGTGCGTTCTCTCTATGGATCCGGTCGCTTTGCCCATGACCTGGAGGAGCACCTGGGCAAGCACGATGGGCTGGTGATCTCGGAAATCGCTGATCGCGATGATATTTACGACGCGATTAAAGACTTTCTCGGTAAGGGAAGGTAGTGCGGATCAGGACACACAACATCTATGAAGAGTACTCGTCTTCCACCAGAGTTACAGGCTGCGTGGGAGGAAATCGAAGCCTATGCGAAAGAGTATGGGCTTGATTTCTTTCCCATTATCTATGAAGTGCTCGATTACCGCACACTCTACGAGACAGCGGCGTTGGGTGGGTTTCCCATCCGCTATCCCCACTGGCGCTTCGGGATGGAGTATGACCAGCTCATGAAGGGCCACGTCTGGCTTGGCTCGACGATCTATGAGATGGTCATCAATACCAATCCATCGTATGCGTACCTGCTCGAAGGCAACGACATGGTGACGCAGAAGATGGTGATGGCGCATGTTGCGGCGCATGTCGATTTCTTCAAGAACAATATGTGGTTCGCGCATACGAACCGTAAGATGCTCGACGAAATGGCGAACCACGCTGCCCGCGTGCAGCGTATGATAGATCGCTACGGCTATGAGACAGTTGAAGAGTTCATCGATATCTGTCTCTCGCTCGAAAATCTGATCGACTATCACGCGCCGTACATCAAACGCCCCGAAGCGCAGACCCATCAGTCGGTGCTGGCGGAGGATGAGCCGCTGGTAGTGGAGGGATTGCCGGTTGAGCGCAGTTACATGCGCGATTATATCAACCCGCCGGAGTTCCTCGAACAGCAGCGTAAGCGTCTCGAAGCGGAGCGCGCTCGCCATAAGAAGTTCCCGGAACATCCGCAGAAGGATGTGCTCCTCTTCCTTATGAATTATGCGCCGCTGGAACGCTGGCAGCATTCCATCCTCGAAATTGTGCGCGATGAAGCATATTACTTCGCCCCCCAGGGGATGACGAAGATACTTAACGAAGGTTGGGCCAGTTACTGGCATTCGGAGATCATGACACGTCGGGCGCTACGCGATAGCGAACTGATCGATTTTGCTGACCGTCATTCAGGTGTGGTGGCGGTGCACCCCGGTCGTCTCAATCCATATAAGCTCGGTCTTGAATTGCTGCGTGATATCGAGCATCGCTGGAATACCGGGCGCTTCGGGAAGGAGTATGAGGAGTGTGAAGACCTGGCTGAGAAACTGAACTGGGATAAGCAACTCGGTTTGGGGCGGCAGAAACTGTTTGAGATACGTCGCCTCTACAACGATGTGACGTTCATTGATGAGTTCCTGACTCCTGAGTTCGTGATGCAGCAGAAGCTCTTTACATTCCGTTACAATCGTGATACAGATATGTATGAGATCGCGTCGCGCGAGTTTAAGGAGATCAAGGAGAAACTCCTGTTCCGCCTGACGAATTTCGGTCAACCGTTCATCTATGTTGAGGATGGCAATTACAATAATCGCGGCGAGCTCTATCTGCGCCATCGCTACGAAGGGGTCGAGTTGAGGATGGATTATGCTCGTGATACGATGCGCAATATCCAACGTATCTGGACGCGCCCGGTGCATCTTGAGACGGTGGTGGATGAAAAGCGGCGGTTGATTACGTTCGACGGACGCGATTTCTCGGAACGGAAGATGGATTGATGACTGGAGAGGAACCATGATGTCCGGTAAACAGACGGTTGATGTCTTGAAGCGCCTGGCGAGCGAGGGTCCGCACGTAGTGGGTGCGCTTTCCTGGACCGATGATGGTCTCAAAGTCATAGGGGTGTCCACTGAGTCGGTCGATGTGCGCATCGATCTTGTCGATCTGGATCGCTTCAGTGTTGCGTTGTGCGAACTTGCGATGACCTGCCACACCGCGCCGGTCATCAATGATGCACGTGCCTGGCTTAGCGACCATGCGGCTGTGGCGATCCGATCGTTGGGGTTTCTCGAGGAGCCGCTGGCGGTTTGGGAACTCGATGGTGATGAAGGTATTGCGCAATTGCGCTCGTCGCCACCGCTGCGTGAAGGTGACGATGTGACCTACTGGGAAGTCGTGATCTGCTGCAATGATCGCCCCTCTGCTACAATTGCCCGCTACCACTGGGCGCCTGGTTTGCCCGAACGAGAACGGGTGATCTATCCTGCAACTTTTGTGCAGATCGGGCGCATGGTTGCTGCGCTCGAGCAGGCGTTGACTTGTGAGGAGTAGTGGTGACGGGTTCTGCCCTTCGCGTCACGCTTGGTGACGCTATTGCCTGGGCGGTCGAAACGCTGCGTGACACGAGTGATACGCCGCGCCTGGACGCTGAGGTGCTGCTGGCGCATACGCTAGGGTGGTCGCGTGCGCGGGTACTGTCCAGGCCTCAGGAAACCATTACCAACGAAATGCTTCATCAGTTTCGCACGCTGATACTGCGCCGCGTCGCGCGTGAGCCAGTTGCCTACCTGGTTGGGCGGAAAGAGTTCTACGGTCTTGAGTTTGTTGTGGATCGGCGTGTGATCGTGCCGCGCCCCGAAACCGAAACGCTGGTAGATGCAGCGCTGGAATGGGCGAAACAACGCCCCGGTCCGCTTGTGATCGCCGATATCGGTACAGGGAGTGGATGTATCGCTGTCGCGCTGGCAGTCCACCTTCCCCAGGCGCATATTTATGCCATCGATCTCTCCCGCGATGCGCTGGCGGTTGCCCGCCAGAATGTCATACGTCATCACGTTGACGCCAGCGTGACGCTTCTGCACGGCGACTTGCTGGCGCCGCTGCCGCAACCGGTTGATCTGCTGGTCAGTAATCCTCCGTATACCATTCTCGATGAGGTTGATCCTGGGGTGCGCATGCACGAACCGCACCTGGCGCTCGACGGCGGGAGCGATGGTCTTGCCGTCTATCGTCGTTTGTTTGTGGCGGTGCCGACGGCGCTGCGACCCGGTGGCGCGCTGATGCTGGAGATTGGCGCAACCCAGGCGCATGCGGTTGTCGATCTGGCGCAGCAGGCATTTCCCGGCGCCGTCATTCGCGTCCGGCAGGATCTTGCCGGACGTGATCGGGTGGTGGTCGTCTTGCAGGAGTAGGTTTTCTGGCGGATCCCTACCTTCCATCTTCCATTTTGGGCTTCAGAGCCTATCGTATCAAATCTGGTAGAATACAATGCACAGTTCACCTGTGTTCGTTCACCGTCCGTGCCGGTTGCTACGAGGCGGAGGCGTTCTGTTCTTACCGGCTCTCAAGGGTGGAGTTCTGGGAAAGATGATGTGGTTTTCCATGCGCTTTTGCTTCTCATCCCCCCGTCTCCCTTTTCCCACAAGGGGAGAAAGGGGAGTTTGGGCGTCCTAATACCCAAAATGAGAGAAGGAACACAGTGACTTCCCGAAAAACCTGCTCCTATCAGCACTTATGGGTCGGTCGAGGGCACGCTGCCCACACTCCCGTGGAGGGTTGCATCGCTGCACGCGGGCGAGACACCCGTGCATAGAGCAGTGCAGGGATGCGCGCGGTTCCAGCACGCCAGGAGCATTCCAGAACGACCTTTGGTCGCCCCGGCAGGAATACGTCCTATTGCTCAAGATTTGATATGAGACCACGCAGGTGACACTGGCGCTCCGTGATGGCTATGATCAGCACACTGTGACCTGGCCGGGTCAGTGGGCAGTCCCTGGATACACTGCTATGCCTTTCCGACTAATTGCCCTTGATCTCGATGGCACTGTGATTGACCGTGATCTGGTCATTCACCCGGATGTGCGTGAAACGATTGCCGCAGTTCAGGCGCGCGGCATTCACGTGACCCTGGCGACCGGGCGTACGTTCAACGCAGCAATGCCGTTTGCGCGCGAACTCGACATCCGCGCACCAATCATCTGCTACCAGGGGGCGCTGGTGCGCCATCCGCTCACTGGTGAGACGCTGTACCACGCAACAATGCCTGCCGATCTCGCTGCTGCGGCGGTGCGCACGTTGCTCGATGCCGACATCTTCGTGATCGCCTACATTCACGATATTCACTACATTGCTGCGCATCGAGCTGAACTTGGAGCGTATCTGGCATTTCACCCGGAGGAGAACGAGATTGTCGTCACACCCGATCTAGAGCGTCTGGTTGCGCGAATGGCGCCGACCAAACTCCTGTTCGTGGCAGAGCCACAGATCGTCGAACGTGAGCTGGTGCGCCTGAGCGACCGGTTTGGCGAGTCGCTGGCGGTTGTCCGTTCGCATGCCATCTTTGGTGAACTCACGGCGTCGCACGTTAGCAAAGGGCAGGCGCTGGCAGCGCTGGCGCAGTCGCTGGGTGTTGCGCGTGAAGAAGTGATGGCAATCGGTGATCAGGAGAACGATCTTTCAATGATCACCTGGGCTGGGTTGGGTCTGGCAATGGGTAATGCCGTTCCTGCCGTGCGCACGCAGGCGCACGCTGTTCTGCCACCGGTCGGCGAGGCAGGAGTCGCCTGCGCTTTGCGGCGCTACGTGCTGAATTGCACGTTCTGACTCTCTCCGCTATAATGTCGGGCGTTTTCATCCCGGCCTGGCAACAAAAAAGACTAGCGTCACAGCGCGACGCTAGCCTGATTCGATCAGTTGAACAACATTCAGCGCGCCCGGTACATTGTGCGCAGGCACCTGGTGCAAACCTTGATCTGCACGTTCTTGCCATCGACCATGATCGTTGTTTTCTGCACATTCGGCTTGAAGGTGCGATTGGTCTTTGGCGCGCGCCGCGCCCAGCCACCCGACGCTTTGTGCCGGATGTTTCGTCCAAAACTGACGCTCTTGTTACATATCATGCACTTTGCCATACAAGCAATATCTCCCCCGGCTGCGCCAGGAATGTCTCGACGTTATTGACACACTGGTGGGAGACTATACCATATTCTAGAGGAAGACGCAACCTTTGCATCAGGAATGCCAGTGCTATGCACAATCGATCCACAACCATCACTATTCCCGCCGGACGCGCAACCGTTGCTTCGCGCGCTATTGCATCGATTGCCGCCGCTGCTGCTCTGCGGTGCGATGGTGTGGCAGGGCTGAGTGATCCGCAGGGCCCGCCGATCATCCTACCGCCAGGCGACGCGCGGCATGGCATAGAGGTGCACCTGCACCAGAACTCTCTTGCCATCGATGTGCATCTGATCGTGCAGGCAGGCAAGCCGATTGCTGATGTGGCGCATGCTGTACAGTCTGCAGTGCGCGCTGCGTTGTCCTTTGCGCTTGATCTCCCTGAGCCGATTGTCAACATTCGTGTGCAGGGGGTGGGAGGACGATCATGACCAGCGCATGGCATGGTGAACACCCGCTGGAAGCGCCGCGCGCAGCCGCACACGATCTTGAGCGCCACACCGCGTTGCTCAGTGTGCTGAATGCGCTTCCGGTTCCCGATAGTAATACCAGGACGAATATGGCACTGACGCTCGGTGGGGCGTTGTGCGACATTGCGCCGGATCCATTGTGCGGTGTGGTGGCGGAACGGATCGGGTATCGGGCAACACTGCGCGGTTGCGGCAATTCGAGTATCATTCTGTCGCAGATGCTGCGCGGCGCCGCCGCTGCTCTCGCCGGGCATCACCTGATGAGCGGGCGCGAAATGGCGGCAGCGCTGGTGCACGGAAGCGCGTGCGCATATGAAGTGGTGCTGTGCCTGTCGGAAGGCATGATGCTGACCGTCGTTCACTGCGCTGGTGAATCAGTATGGTGCGCAATTGCGTATGATGAGGCGTCGCTTGGCGCTGTGCTCGATACTGCGGTGCGTGAAGCGCGTGCAGCGCGGGCGCGAACGCTGCAACTGCTGGCGACCCTGCGCCAGGTAGAGGTGCGTCGATGCCGGTGGTCAGGGCATGCCGGTGCTGCTCGAAGCGCTGCTACGCTACGCGCGCAGCGAAACAGGCGAGTCGTTCACACTGCCGGTCGCAGCACCAGCGCCTGCCAGGGATCATGCAGGTACAGTCGGCTACTGCACCAGTTTCGTGATCCATCAGGTGATGGTATCGCCGGACGCGATCCGGCGTGTGTTCGCAATGCTCGGCGACTCACCAGTGTTGCAGGGGATCAGGCGCTGGTGAAAGTTCATCTCCATCCTGCGACCAGGTGATGTGCTCAGCCAGACGCTGGAGTATGGTACACTCGACCAGGTCGGAGTCATCAACATAATAGATTTGCGACGTATTGCGTCGCGCTTAGGCGCACTGGCTCTTGTCGAACAGGCAGACGTTACAGCGGCGCCCGAAGCAGTCGGATCATTGCACCAGCGTCAGGTGCCGGTTTTGCAGCAATCCTGCGTGATCTGGGCGCCAGCCTGGTACAGGAAATCGTAGCGACGCCCATGGTCGATGAATGGCCGGCGCTCTTTGCGCGTGTAGCGGAGCACGGCATGATTGTTCTGCCCAAGACCCACAGGCGCTGGAGACCGCGCGAAGTGCAGCTCAGCAGGTCAACCGACGCATCGATGTCGTACCGGCAATGTTGCCGCCCCCGGGGATTGCCGCGCTGCTGGCGCTGAACTTTCAAGCCGGGATTGATCAGAACGTCCAGATGATGAAGGCGGCGGATCGCATGCAGGTGATCACGTTCGATGTGCAACAGGACAGCGACCGACGCATGCCTGCAAAAGCGCCGCAAGATGCGTATAATGTGAGCCATGCGCTGTGCTAGCACAGGGCAGGCGCTGCTGAGATCGCAACGCTGTACTATAGCTGGGGGCAATGTTGCCTGGGCTGAAATGCTGGTAGAAGCGGTTCGCGCCGCCTTCCCTGAGCTGCATATGGAAGTACACGCCGTCAGGCAACCTGGCGATAGCATGATCGTTCGTCGCGCTCGGATAGGTGCCGCCGTAAGTCCTGCAATCCTTGCGCATATAATGAGAAACGTATGGCAAGCATCAAAATCGTGACAGATAGTTCCTGCGACATTCCATTAAGTGTGGCGCACGAATTAGGCATCGAAATCGTACCGATGCAGATCGTCATCGGTAATCAAAGTTACCGGGCTGGTCTCGACATTACTGCAGAGCAGTTCTATCAAGCCTTGCAGGAGAACCGGACTCAGGTTGTAGTGCAACCGCCGCCAATGGCAGTTTTTGAGCAACTCTACCGGCGTTTGACTCTGGAGTACGATCATATCTTTTCACTCCACCTTTCCAGTCGTCTTGTGCCAGCCTACCGCGTGGCGCAGCAGGCGCGCAACCGTTTGCCAGCGTCGTCGAGCCGGGTCGAAGTTATCGACAGTAAACTCCTCTCGATGGCACTGGGCATGGTTGTGGTCCATGCAGCACGAGCGGCGCGCGATGGTGCAACCCCCGAAGAGACAGCACATCTGATCAACCTCCTGATACAACATTGCCATCTTGTGTTCTTCGTCGATACCATCGAGTATCTCGAACATAGCGGGCGCCTGGCGCTGGCAACAACCGTCCTCGGATCGATGCAACGCATCAAGCCGCTTCTCCTGCTCGACGACGGTGAAATCGTGCCCTACGAGCGCACCCGCACTCGTGCAAAAGCTATCGAAGGGTTGTACACCTTTATTGAGGACTTTCCGCGCGTTCGTGAAGTAACGGCGCTGTACGCTACAACGCCGGAAGATATCGAGAAGTTGCTGGAAAAGGTTGATCCGATCTTCCCACGTGATCGGGTACAGACGATGCAGTTTGGTCCAAGCGTTGGTGCGTTTCTTGGACCGGGCGCGATGGGTGTGGCAGTGTTTGAGGGAATTGATTGACATATGTCGTCAGTTCGTGTCGTCGTCGATTCGACAGCCGACATACCTGCCAATGCCCGTGCTGCAAACCACATTTGTCGTCCTGGCTCTGCTGCATTGTCAGGGTGAGACGCCGCGCGACGATATCGATATCAGCCGTGATGAGTACTATCGCTGGATCGCCTAACACGACGAACTTCCAACCACCTTACTTAGCGCCATCAGTTGGCATGTTCGAGGAGGTGTTCCGCAAGTTGACGTGCGACGGCAGCGCAGTTCTGTCGGGTAGCATTGCAGCTGGCTTGAGCACCACGTACAACGCCGCCGTACAGGCGGTGCGGCTGGTCGAGGCGTGTATCGTCTGCGTCGATAGCCATTCGATTGTCGTGCCCATTGCCCATCTGACGCTTGCTGCTGCGCGTCACCCGGCGCAAGGCGCAACGCTGGAAGAATGCGGTTACCCTGGTCAAAACGTTGCATGAGCAGACGGTGGCATATGTGGCGCTTCAGACATTGCGCTATCTGGAGCCGGGGCGGGCGGATCAGTCGCACGCTGGTGTCGCTCGGCGCGCTGCTCCATGTGAAGCTCGTTCTGGAAGTGCGCGACTCGCAGGTGTTGCCGGTTGAACGGATGCGCACCTGGCAGCGTGTTCCAACACAGTCGCTCGAACTGATGCAGGCGCGGGGCGCATACCAGAAATCGAGCATCGTACATACAATCAACCGCGCCGAGGTCGAATTGCTGGCAGATGCATGCGCTGCTGCGGGGTTGCTTGCACACGACCGCATCCGCACAGTGCAGATCGGTGCCGTGCCGGGAACCCATATGGGACCCGGCGCTCCGGGGATTACGGGGTTGTTGAACGCATGACCCTGACAACGTATGGATGGGAAAGAGCAGATCATTCGTCTTGGCAAATTGCTGGCAGAGGAAGAGCGTCGCGGGTGCGACGATAGCACCGTTGCAGGCGGATTGGAGCATTTTCTGACAACATGGCGCATGGAAGCTGGGGATGCTCTACGCTACGAGCCGGTGCAGCAGGCGCTTGAACTGCTTGCCGGATACGCGGTGCTCGATCAGCCAACTCGACGCGCGCGCGTCGGCATTGCACTCGAAAGCCTTCGCTCGTTGTTTCGTGCTCAACCGGCATCACATCTCTCAGCAGTGCCCCAGGTCACGACACCGACGCGCGCGCCAGCGCGCCGTTCACCCCGTCCTGCGCGCGCGTCAGCGCGCCCGCTTACACCTGACTCGCCGCTCGAAGATGTGCCGGGCATCACCCGCGTCATGGTGCAGTCGTTCCGGCGTCTTGGCGTGCGCACCGTGCGCGATCTACTCTACCATTTTCCCCATCGTTACGATGATTTCACTTCGCGCCGCACCATCGCCGAACTGCAACCCGGTGCAGTCGAAACGATCATTGCCGAGGTGCTGGACGCGCGCACCGTGCCAATGAAGAGCGGCGGTACGCGGCTTGATGTACTGGTAGGCGACGAAACTGGCAAGCTGAAAGTCGTCTTCTTCCGTCAACCCTGGCTGGCGCAGCGTTTCACTGTGGGCGCAAAGGTGGTATTAAGCGGCAAGATCGGCGTCTACGATGGGTTGCGCCAGATGGCGTCACCCGAATGGCAACCGTTCACCGACGATGACCTGATCCACGTTGGTCGTCTGGTACCAGTGCATCCGCTGACCCGCGGGCTGGTCGAGCGCAGCGCGCGCACCCTGATCAAACACGTGGTCGATAGGTGCGCCCCAATGCTGGAAGACCATCTTCCCCCAGCAGTACTCGAGCGCACCGGCTTGATGCCGTTGTCTCAGGCGATCGCTCAAATCCATTTCCCCGAAAGTCACGAGATGCTCGAACGGGCGCGCCGTCGCCTGGGATTCGATGAATTCCTCTTCATTCAGCTCGGCATCCTTCAGCGCAGAGTGGTCTGGCAGGCGCAGCAAGGGTACGCCATTAAGCGCCGCGACGATGTACACGAAGCGTTTCTCAGGCAGTTGCCATTTGAATTGACCAGTGCACAGGTACGAGCGGTGGAAGAGATTTTCGCTGATATGGAGCGCCCTGTACCGATGGCACGCCTGCTGCAGGGAGACGTGGGTAGCGGCAAAACGGTCGTCGCAGCTGCAGCCGCGCTTCAGGTCATCACTGCGGGTTTCCAGGTAGCGATCATGGCGCCGACCGAAATCCTGGCCGAGCAGCACTACCGCAGCTTGCGGGCGCTGCTCGGCAAAGTCCCTGTGCCTCGTGATGAGCGGCACGCCCTGTCGGATGATCTCGATCCCGAACAGCGAGAACGTCTGGAAGAGATCAGGCGCATCCTGGGCATGAGCGGCGATGACGATCTGGACGGACGTGGTGTGCGGGTGGCGTTGCTCACCGGCAGCCTCAGCGCGAAAGAGCGACGCCGCGTGCTGGAAGGCATTGCACGTGGTGACATTGACCTGATCGTCGGAACGCATGCCCTGATCTCCGAAGGGGTACAGTATGCTGCATTGGGTCTGGCAGTCATCGATGAGCAGCATCGCTTCGGCGTCGAACAGCGTCAACGCCTGAGGAACAAGGGGTACAATCCGCATATGCTGGTGATGACGGCGACGCCGATCCCGCGCACGCTAACGTTGACCATCTACGGCGACCTCGATGTATCAGTACTTGACGAACTGCCGCCAGGACGCCAGGAAATCAAAACCCGCTGGATCACCACTGTCGAGCGCGAGAAGGCCTATCGCCACATCCGGCGCGAAGTCGCAAAAGGGCGTCAGGCATTCGTCATCTGCCCGCTAGTCGACGAAAGCGAGAAGGTCGATCTTCCATCCGCTGAGGAAATGCATGCAACGCTGTCACGTGATGTCTTTCCTGACCTGCGTGTTGCTCTGATCCACGGCAAAATGACGCCCCGCGAGAAGGATGCAGTGATGATTGCCTTCCGCAACCACGAATATGATATCCTGGTCGCCACTGCCGTGATCGAGGTTGGTATCGATGTTCCAAACGCCACCACGATCCTGATCGAGGGAGCGGAACGGTTTGGTCTGGCACAGTTGCACCAGTTCCGTGGGCGCGTGGGACGGGGCATTCATCAGAGTTATTGTATTCTCGTCTGCGACAAAGATCAGAACGATGTCACGCGCCAGCGCATGGAAGCAATGGAGCAGATCAGCGACGGCTTTCGCCTGGCAGAGATCGATCTACAACTGCGCGGGCCGGGAGAGTTCTTCGGCACCCGACAGAGTGGCACGCCTGATCTCAAAGTGGCGCAACTGGCGGATACGCGCCTGCTGCACACTGCGTACCGCGAAGCGCAGAAAATTCTCGCCGATGATCCGCACCTCGAACGCCCGGAACACGCGCTGCTACGCGCTAAAATGGACGAATTCTGGGTCGATGCAGTTCAGGCAGGGTGACAGAACCTGATATATCTGCCACAGAGCGAGGGTGTCACGCCTCTGCAGGTCGGTGGAGGGCAGGATGCCTCGCTTCCGTATCAATTTTGAACAGTTACTGTTCGGGGGTGCTGTTGAGATTTCGTTGAAACTGGTGTAATATGGTAGCACACACCCTAAACTGGCTACATTATCTTACGCTGCCGCATACCTCAATGTTCAGAGGCATCTGTCGATGAGCGCGACGACCGACATTCTGGGCATGGATCGCCCGCTCGAAGTGTATGTCGAACGCTGGCGAAAGCGTCAGGCTGCTGCGTGCACGTGCAACCGGCGTCTGGCGCAGCAGGCGCGGCAGGATGCCAGACATATTGCTGCGATGCTGCGGCAGAAGTTTGGAGTTACCCGGATTATTCTCTTCGGATCACTAATGACCGATCGTTTCTCCGCCAAATCGGACATCGATCTGGCTGTTGCCGATCTCGCTCCCGCCGATTACTTTCCTGCACTGGCAGAAGCTGGAAAACTCTCCGATTTTCCTGTCGATCTTAAGCCGCTCGAAGTGCTGGTTCCTCATGTTCGGGATCGCATTCTGGAACATGGATATAAACGATGCAATCATTCTCCCCAGAACGTTTACATGGCATTGCTGCCGATATCCAGATTGAATTGAAGCGTCTGCAGCGTCTGGCGGACGATATTGCTTTCGTACGGGGAGAGATCGTGCGCGATCCGGGTCATTCCAGGCTGTTCGACGAGAACCTTGCGCTCAAACTGCACAATTTCTACACTGGGCGCGAGCGCATTTTTCAAACGATAGCAACTGAACTTAACGGCGCGCCGCCAGAAGGTTTCGACTGGCATCATCGCCTGCTGGAACGCATGGGAATGGATCGGGGGGATCGTCCTGCAGTTCTGTCGTCAATAAGTTAAGTATAGAGGGGTTGCGCGAATACCTGGCATTTCGCCACGTTGTACGATATCTTTACGGCTTCAAGCTCAATGAGGAGCGGTTGGAACGGTCGGTGACTCGCTACACTCTCGTATGGCGACAGGTCGAAACCGATATTCAGCGATTTGTCGCCTGGCTAGAAGCGCTCACCGAAGAAGAGTTGTCGTCCGTCTGATCCGCGTCGTTACCGTACATTTCCGCCACGTTTGTCCGTCGTCCGAATCCGATTGTCAAGTCGCGCATTGTAATGTCAGGAGGAGATGATGCCGCGGGTGATCGTTTTCGATGTGAATGAGACGTTGCTTGATATGCGCGCGCTTGATCCACTGTTTACACGCATATTCGGTGTAGCAAGCGCGCGTCAGTCCTGGTTTGGTCAGGTGCTTCAATCCGCGTTTGTGACCACAATCACCGGCAGGTATGAGAACGTCTCACGGATCTGGGCGACGGCGCTTGAGATGACAGCGGTACGCTACGGCGTATCTCTTGCGCCGGATGATCGCACTGCCATCCTTGCTGGTATGCGCACCCTGCCGCCCCACCCGGATGTTCTGGCGTCGCTTGAGCGTCTGCGCTCCGCCGGGCTGCGGCTGGCTGCTCTGACTAATTCGACCGAGGAAGTAGCGATCGCGCAGTTGACCAATGCTGGCATCAATCACTTTTTCGAGAACATTTTTTCCGCCGATATTGTGCGACGTCTGAAACCGGCGCCGGAACCTTACGAATATGCTGCTGTTCGCCTTGGTGTTCCCGTGGGACGCATCCGCATGGTTGCAGCCCATGCATGGGATATTGCCGGTGCACTCTCTGCCGGTTGTGCCGCGGCATTCGTTGCGCGTCCTGGCGTAGCGCTCGACCCGCTCTTCCCACGTCCTGACATCACTGGTGCCGATATGATGGAGGTCGCCGAGCAGATTCTGGCGTATGAATGTCCGTAACTGCAGGATGCCTGCGTCGTTCTTTCGGCTGATTGTCCCATTTTGACGGTCATTGTGAAGCGTCAACGGCATTGCGGCGATCCCCTAAACAGGCAGGGGATCGCCGCAGGGCGCTCGCTATGCCATCCGTCGCGTACTATAACTTGCGCTGTTCAGTCGTTACGCTTCTGGCGACTCGCTCGATCTGCTAGTGCAGGTGCCGACATACGCTACGCGCATGTTCGATGGACAACCGCTAATCGATGTAGCTGCGAGTTACGATGCCAAACGTGGCAGATGCGCCATCTTCATCGTGCACTGTGGGCGCACTGAACCGCTGACGCTTGACTTGGCTCCCAATGTGATTCGGTAGACGCACCTCGCCCGGAGCGCCAGTCGTTGACAGGAAATCCCGTATTCGGGTCTCGCAGCTCTCATTGACCATGGCAATCGTCGAGCAGTGAAGGGGTAGGCGACGGCAGCGCTATTGTCTACCCAGAAGGTTCTGGCTCACGGTTTCTGGCGTCTCTCGGTTCCGCACTCTCCAGGTGAGGCTTCAGGAAGCCTAATTCCCCTCTCTCCTGCGCGTGAGAGAAGGGAGCGGGGGGCTTACGGGGGTAGGTTTTCTGGGAAGTCCCTGCGTTCCTTCTCTCGTTTTGGTTATCAGTCCGCACAGACACCCCCTTCTCCCCTTGCAGGAGAAGGGAGTTTGAGGGGATGCTCACAGGGGTAGATTTTTGGCAAGCCCCTGCGTGCCATCGCCTGTTTCAGCCATCAGGACGCCCAAACTCCCCCTTCTCCCCCTGTGGGAGAAGGGGGCGCAGGGAGGATGAGGGGCAACGGCGCACGGGAATGCAGAACATCGCTCATCTCTCCCAAAAACTCTACATGTGAGAGTTGTAGGGATGAGGAGCAAACGCGCACAGGAATACTGATTGACCGCTCTGTATGTTCTGCTGACTCATTCCTGAAACCTTCACCATAATTGGGTATCTCGCTCCTCTTGACAGATGTCTCTGCCCCAATTAGTATATTCTACACAGTCAGTAATCGTTCTGATTGTTGCTTTTGCACAAAGTAGTCGAATGACTGCACAACGAAGTGCAACTCAACGAGGAGGGCAGCAGATGAGTTACCGGGAACATGCGCCATACGGTCCTGTCGTTGTCTGCGACTGTTGCAGCAAAGTAGGCGCAATCGGTGATCGCGACTGGCGTCAGGTGCGCGGTAATGGTGTAAACGATGCCGTACACCTATGCCGGGCGTGCCAGCGACGAGCGGTATGGTGTGACGTGCATCAAACCTATCACCTGCCGGAAGCGTTTCATCGCCGACCATGCGCTGCGTGTGGCGGGTTGTTTACTGCGCAGGTGGCGTGGAACCTCGATTACTGCCCGTCGTGCCGTCGTGAGCGCGGGATCGTTGTCTCTGCGCCAGCGCTGGCAAATGGCGGAGGCACCGGGTGGCGCGTGTGGTCCTGGCTCTTCCCCTGGCGCCTGCTGCAACGACGCCGCTAGAGCGTTGCTCGTAAAGATTGACTCGGTGCTATAGCAGTTCTCAGATACAATGACCATTGTCCCTATCCGCCGTGTCGCGTGAGTCGCCCGCTGGCGACGGAGTGTAGACCGAAATTCATTTCGGTCGCCGCGTCGGGTACGCGACTCCGGGGGTGTTCAACCTCGTCCACCAGGTTCAAACCCTGTGCGAACTGCTATGGATTGTGCGTGTTTCTCTCTTCCTCCTTCACCGAACCAGAACATAGGCTGATGCTAAAAACGGCGTGAATTCGCCGGCGTCCCTCCCTTTCGCGTTCCGCTGCTTTCTGCTCCAGCAGTCCACGGATCGGTACGGGTGGAAAAACGAAGAACATCCGTGTGCCACGCCAGACTTCCTTCCCCATTGTTGATGCTCATTACGGACGATCCGATGCTCGATTCTTCTTTCGACCATCGTTCTTTTGCATGGTGTCTGTGAAAGGCGCCACATCTGTTGATGAAGAAACGTATCATATGCCAGGGAGGTTCCATTGAGCGCACGACTTTTACCGTCAACCGTCCTGATCATCGGCGCCCTTCTGCTCAACGGCTGTGGCAACCTGCCGTTCATCGGACAGGGCGGCGCGCAACCGACAGCACAACCAACAGCGCCGTCGGGCGGTTCATCCGGTGCTGCTCCGACACGGGCGCCACAGCCAACGCCTGCCGCCGCGCAACCGACCGCCGCGCCGTCAGGCGGGGGAACGCAGCCAGCGCCTGCGCCTCCAGCGTCAGGCAGCGGGGGAGCGCAACCGATGCCCATGCCGCAAACGCCATCAGGCGGGGGAACGCAGCCAGCGCCTGCGCCTCCAGCGTCAGGCGGTGGGGAGAACGTATCGGTGCCCGGAAGCCAGGCGAACCTGTCGCAACTCGAGAGTTACCGCGTCATCATTGCGTGGAAGCTCACGGGCAAAACCACAGACGGCAAGAATGTTGAAGAGCAGACGACGTATACCCAGGCGCTGCATCGACCGAGCAACACCAGCCACACACTGGTCGTTGAAAACAAACCGGGCGCTCAGGGTACACGTTCTGAGATCTACAGTGTTGGCGATACACTGTACATCTACGAAAAAGACAGGGGAGCGTGCCAGCCCGCCATGATGGCTGGGATGGGGGATATGCTGCGTAGCATTACCGACTCGATGACCGCCCCGCTTCGGACTGGTAATGCAAAACTGGTCAATCGCGGCGAGACGATCAACGGCGTTTTGACCGATCGCTACACGCTCGACGAAACCTCGGCGAGTCAGTTCGGCACCGTTGTCGAGAAAGCCGATCTGTGGGTTGCCCGCGAAGGCGGGTATCTGGTCAAGTATGACCTGACGATCAAAGTGATGCCTGGCTCGATGAACCCGGCGAATATACCTGCCGATGTTGCAACCTTTTCCGAGGGAACCATTGCCTATAACTGGACGCTCGAAGACATCAACAAAACCACCATTACGATCCCGTCGGTGTGCAGTTCACAGACAGTAGGGGTCGATCTGCCGCTGCCGCCTGGTACGCAGGTGGATATGGCAATGGGCAATATGACGATGGGTAAAGCCAAAGCCAGTATGGACTCGGTTCTGGCGTTCTTCAAGACCGAATATCCAAAACTCGGTTACCAGCTGACGTATGAGACGGGCGATGCGCAGAGTGGCTATATCCTCGAATTTGTGAAGAGTGATCAAAAAGTCACCGTCCAGTTCTCAACCTCGTCGGATGGGTCGGTAGGTATTACATTGATGCGCGAATGAGCGCTTGATGATCGGGTGTCAGCACCCGGAAGCGAGCCTGGCTGCGTCTTTCGCCGGAAGCGCAACCAGGCTCAATTCATCTTCTGGTTATGATACCAGACACAGATCGTGCGTCTGGGGAGATGGTATGCGGTCCGGGCGCGATGAAAGAGGGTTGACCATTGTATGACCATCGATCCGGAACGGTTGCAACGCGCCTTTCGAATCCTCCGGGGTTGGCTTGATGAGGGAACGGTGACCGCCGTGGCGTCGGTTGTTCTGCATCGCGGTCGGATGGCAGGTGAGTTTTATGGAGGCGTTGTTTCACCGGCGCCGGAAGCGCAGGCAGTTAACGGCAACAGCCTGTTCCATATTGCTTCGATTGGGAAGCCAATGACGGCGCTCCTGTGATGATCCTGGTCGAGTCTGGCTGGATTGCGCTCGACGACCCGGTCGGCAATATCTTGCCCGGATTCCGGGGCGCGGGGCGTGACGCCATCACCGTGCGTCAGTTACTGACCCATACGTCCGGTTTGCCGCAAGACCCCGATCTCAGTCAGTTGCCGCCCGATGTCAGCACATTCGACGAACTGCGCACATATATCCACGCGCCGCCGGTGGTTCCGCCTGGCAGCAAAGTGGAGTACAGCAATGTAGGGTATGGTTTGCTCGGTTTGATTATTGAAACGGTCAGCCGTCAACCATTTGCCACATTCATGCGCGATCATGTCTTTGAACCGGTTGGTCTGGACGACACCTGGCTTGCGCCGCCGGATCATCTTTTCCCGCGTATCGTCCATGTCCATGGAACGTTTGATCGTGGCAGTTCAACTGAACGCTTTAATTCCATATATGCGCGAACACGGACGCATCCGGCGGGGAGTGTCATCGCTACGGCGCGTGATGTTGCGCGCTTCTTCCAGATGATCCTCGATGATGGCAGCGTCGAACGCGACCCGGCATGCTCATCGACCCGACGACAGGTCATTGCTCCTGCCACTGCGCGGTTGATGATCACCAATCATGCTGCCGGGCTGCGGGGTGGCATTGAAGGCTTCATGACGTGGGACGAGTGCGCCTGGGGGTTGGGGTTTGATCTGCGCGGCAACAAACGTCCCCACTTCTCCGGCGAATATACTTCACCGCACATCTTTGGTCACACCAGAGTGTCCGGCGTCTTTGCCTGGGCAGACCCGGCGATCAATCTGGTATGTGTAATGCTGGCGAACCGTACCCTCTTCGATGCCTGGCATACCTCGCGCTGGTCTCGCTTTTCGACGGCGGTTGTCGCCTCGCTCCAGTAAGGCGCAAGCACGAAATGAGCAGAACCGATTCTCCTGGCACGGCGTGCCTGACCGTCCGCGGCGCCAGGATCATGTAGATCGCCAGGCAGAGCGCCGATGCCGCCGCCAGCGCGATCCCGATCCAGTCAGATGATGTGAGCGCCAGCGATACCTCCAGATGCGCCGATCTCCCCGCTCATCATCAACAGCGCCCCGACAAGCGACAAACCGATAGCCGTCCAGGCGCCTGGTAGCAGCGGCTCACGGAACAGCCCTGCACTCAACAACGCTACGAACAGCGGCGTCATCAGCGTGATAGTCTGAATGTAGATCGCTAGCGTGAAGCGCGCCGCCAGCAGATTGGTGATCGAACGCAGCACAACCACCAGCGCAAATCCCCAGATGAGCGCGGAACGCAGGATGCGCCCGTCGATGCGACGCCAGATGAACGGCAGATAGACCAGGAGTGCAATCAGATTTCCCAGACCGAGCAATGCCATGCCCGGTAGATCGCTCATCGTCTGGAGATACCGCGCCAGAACTGGATAAGCACCCCAGCCGGTATGCGCCAGCAGTGCGATCCCGATGCCGCTCCATGAGGGTGCAGGGTGCCGTTCCAGGGAGGGTGATGCCGATGAAGCCTGCATGAAACCTGCATGCTGTTGCAAGACGTCGCCGATCATACCATTTCGCTTGTGGGCCGCAAGCGAGCGATCCGACAGCGAACCACGCGCTGCTGGCGATGTCTCTGGTATACTGAAACCACAATCGCGGCAGACGCGCATGCGGGCGGTACGCCCGCGCACCTGGGATGCACGTAGTTCACTCATGCTGCCCGTCGCTATAGGGGGTAGAAACGCACAATGAATCTTGATCTTTCGTCACTGTCGCGTGCAATTCAATCGCTGGACGCTGCACTGCGCGTCGTGGATGATCGCTCGTGGTTCGACGCGCAACGCAGTGATGTGCAACAAACGCTGATCGCTGGAGTAGTGCAGAACTTCGAGTTCATTTATGAACTGTGTATCAAAATGATCCGTCGGCGGCTCGAAATTGATGCCGCTTCTCCATCGGAGATCGACTTCAGCAATTTTCGTGACATGATGCGCACAGCAGCGGAAAAGGGACTGATCGCCGATGTGGACGCCTGGTTCGGTTATCGCCAGTTGCAAAACATGACGGCTCATACGTATGACGTTGCAAAGGCACAGAGCGTGTGTCAGCGTGCGCACGACTTGCTTACCGACGCGCAGGCTGTGCTCAGAGCATTGGAAATGTGCAATGTCTGAACGAACCATGGACATCTAGCCGGACCACCTGGCTATTGTGCGCGATATTCTGCGTCGGCACGTGCCCCAGTACGATGTGTGGGCATTTGGATCACGCACTCAGGGGCGCGCCAGATCGTACTCCGATCTCGATCTCGTCATCATGACCGATGAGCCTCTCCCGCTACGAGTCATGGCAGCACTGGTAGAGGATTTCGCCGAATCCGATCTTCCCTGGAAAGTCGATATTGTCGATTGGGCTTTGACAGGCGCTCCATTTCGGTCGATCATTGAACGCGACAGAGTCCTGGTGCAGCGTGGCGCACGCCAGGACTCTGCTGAGGCGCAGGGAGCGCATTGATCGTCGGACAGCAACCGCGTTTGTCACATCTACTCTTGCGCTCCCTTCTCCCGCTAGCTTCCGCCCGTTCGAAACTGCCAGGTGAACGAGAACGGTTGCCCCTTGTATGTGCCGGTCACCGTCACTTCAATTGTCGCATTCGCCGGAAGATTCTGGTTGGGGGTAATGGCGATGCCTCTATGCCCAACCGGCAGATCGGTCGTCGCCGTATGCGTGAGCGTGGTTCCCGGTAGCGCGCGCAGACTCACGCCGGTCAGCACTGGCTTCTGATCGAAATAGGGCCAGTGGAGCGTAATCGGGTAGCGCGTTGCTGGCACATCCGTCTGATCCGGCGCGGGGTAGCGCACGGGCCACCCGGCATAGGCGGCATCGTTATTGAAGCGCACGCGCGACAGCACGTCGAGACCGGCAGCGCTGCGCTGGGAGTTTTGGTAGAAGCCGAACCCGAAGGTCGGTGTTGTCGGGTAGAGGAGCCAGAGACGATGCCCGACCGACCCCATCCATCCATCGATCGCGTCGCGTGGTTGCCAGGCAGTTCCCTGTCCCAGCCAGGCATTCCCCTTTTGCGCACAGATCTGTCCTTCAGGCGAGGCATACGGCAACGACGGGTTTTGATTGTGGGTGATGTGGTTGTTTTCCGCCATATACCGTGCGTGTTGCCAGCAGTTGTCGTTCAGCGTCGCGTCTTCGGTGACCGGAGGCACGCCTGCGCGCAACCGATACCCGTTGACCCGCCCCAGCCAGTCGTCGGGGAGCGGGGGGATCGGACGGACGATGAGCGGCAGGAAGACTCGGATAGACGATTGAACGTCGATGATGGGAAGCGCGTCGTGGACAGGCATAGGAGACGGATTGTCGGAAGGCGGCGTATCCGGCAGCGGCGGCTCGCCAGTTGAGGGTTTCTCTGGTTCATCATCGGAAAGCACGACTGGCGCTGCCTGGGCGCGTTCATCGAACCACGGCTTGCGGGCAGAAAGGTGCACCGATAGCAGGAGCGCCATTAGCAGGGCAAGGATTCCAATGCGGGCGATGGGTAAGCGTCGCAGCATACGTCCTCCATTGTGGGCGGATCGCCGTCGAAGGGAATATATGAGTCTCCCGCAAAAAGGTCATGTCACTACAGCAGCGTAGCAAACGCAGCAAGCGATTGATGGAAAACCCTGTGCCCCCGGCGTCCCGGTAGTGCGTTTTGGCAGTGAAGTCATATGTGCTTCAAACAGCATCAGCTCAGACGTGCTGGCGACGGGTGCCTGAACGCATCTCTCCAGTGCCAGCGAGCACTGCGGACAGTGACGCACAGCGATGCCAGAACAGGCTTTCCGGGTTGCCCTGTTCGACGCATCTTCCACGTGCAAGTGGAAGGCGCTGACGCCACCCACGCACATCTCGCCCGCGCGCCGCCCTGTGAAGCGTCGGTTATAGGCGCTCCATTGCCTGCGGCTTATTGATTTCTTCCATTAGACCCCTGCGCGCCCGCCGCCGGAGGACGCATCAGATCACACACGCGCTTGATGGCGTCCTGGGCTGAGATGCTGACCACGCGGAACGGACCGTCGCTGTGCTCCTGTTCCAGCAACCAGACCGTGCGCTGATCAACAATCAGTCCCGCGTTGCGTCGCGGGTTCGGAGTGTCGGGAACGGACACGCTCACCGTACCGACGCAGACCGGATGGACAAAGGACTGAGACAGCGGCTGCGCCAGCGCTTCCGGCACATCCTGATCGATCAGGGTCTGGAATGCAACTTCGGCGGAGGCGGCATTGCGCGCCGCCTCCATCGCCGTCGGCGCGAGCGACCCGGCGGGCAGAGCGTCGAGCGCCTGCTGACCGTCGAGATGCAGGAACTGTTTGATCGGGTCCGCCAGGTCGTCGATGGAGGGCGCGCCGGTGAAGCGGTGCAATCCCTCATCGGGAAAGGCGTGCTCGACCGCCATATACGGTGAAACATAGTAGTAGCGCGCATCGGTCGGTTGATCCTCGGGCTGCGCGATGACCATCGCAATGGCGCGCGCCAGTTTGCACGTGCCGATGAGCGCCAGCACCGGCGAATAGACGGCGAAGGGCTTTTCGGGTCCCTGGGGTTGGAGGAAGCCGCGCGCGCGCAACGACCGTTCGGCGGCTGCCAGCGCTCCGAGCGCCCGCTCTTCGGAGACGCCCTCGAAGGGGTTCGCCGGCAGACTCGCCAGCGCTGGCAGATCGGCGATGCGCATCAGCAGCACCAGTTCCTCCAGACTGAATGTGAATGCGTAGGTGTCAGCCATACCTGTCCTCCCTGGTGACTATCGGAATTTGAAAAGTCCTCCTAAAAAAGAGTTCCTGGCAGAGTCGAAAAACTGCCGCACCTGTTCCTGTAACTGCGTGACGGCAGCGCCTAGATTCTTCAGCTCTTCACGGGTTTGAGCAATAACCGGCGCCAGCTTCTCGCTGGTTTCTATAATTCTGAGTTGATCCTGTGCGGCGTCTAGATATTCCGTGAATCCCCTAAAGACTCCTTCCGCAGACTGCTGGAATGTGGACAAGGCTTTATCGAACTGACCCTGCCAGAGCAGATCGATGGTATCGTTGATCGGTTTGACCAGTTCCATCTTTTTCAGGGCCTCGGTCATTCTACACGCATTGTTGGTAATTTGTTCGTCATACTCAGGCCCGGCAGCCCATCTGGCAAGGGCTTCCGTTTTTTCATTGAAAAGGGCGCCTACTGATTGAATGCGTTCATTTACGGAACCGATGAACCCCCCAGCGAACATTTTAGTCAGCTCAGCACCAAAAAACTGCCACCAGGGCATTCCTTCCGGTTTTTTGAACAAACCCAGAAAGTCTTTTAGTATATCCTTAAACAGATCGGGCAGCCTGGGTAAATCAGGCTGCCCAGGTGCGCTAGGAGTAGTTCCTGAAGCAGACACGCTTCCATCCCCAAACACCCTGCCCGCCTCTTCGAGCGCGTTGGTGAAACGCTCGGTGCGATTCGCAATCTGGTTCAACGCCTCAATCGTGGGCGCAAACTGCGCCTGCAGGCGCGTCCACACTTCTTCCGCCTGCTGCCGGTGATTGCCGGACCAGCGACTGTTCTGGAGCGTCGCCATCGCCTGCGCCGCCTGCTGGAGGGCGTTCTCGATGGCGCTGCTTCCCTGCCGCATCGCGGCGATGGTGGCGCGTAACGCATCGGTGTCGGCTTTGATCTGGCTCATCGGGTTACCTCTGCCACTGTTTCAAGAAGTCTTCACGTAACAGGTGTCGCCTGTCAGTTCCGTTGCCATGTTCCGAGCATGATGGCGCGTCCTTTGGATGGCACGCCTCTGCCGCCGGGAACCACCCTGCCGCGCTGGTCGCGCACGCTGATCGTCACCTCCTGATCGGGACCCAGCCCGCACAGTCGGGCATTACCGGCATTGTCAAACCGTCCGGCCAGGTTCATCCCATCGACGCCGAAACTCCATCCCCGAGTGTTGATCCCGGTGATGCGCATAGAGATACATCCTGGTTCATCATCCTCGTTCAATTTGCGCACCCACAGTTTCCCTGCATCTGGAACCGGAGTTGGCGGCGGCGGCACATTCTGATCGGTAATGAGCCACGCGGGCAGGTAGCCGGTCGCGCCGATAACTTTCGGATCGGCGGGATCAAGCGCATTGGTGATGATGCGCACCTGCACAATGCCGTTGTTCTGACTCAGGATCGCTACTCTGTCGCCGTTGCTGACGACAATATTGCCCTGGCTGGCTGGCGCTTTCGTTTGCAGACCGGGGTCACTCCAGAGGTATGCGCCGAAGCTGGTGCGCCCCCGGAAGAAGAGCCGGTTGTCGCGGTTGAGGTACTCGCGTTTGACACCGGCAACGCTGACTTCTTCGGCGCCAGCCGGAAGCAAGACGGCAGCTGTGTTTCCTGGCGATGCCAGTGTCGCGGTGGGCAATGCCGTCGTCAGTTGCGGTATCGACGCTAGCGTTGCAGTCTGCAATCCCGTCATCAGTTGTGGCGTCGACGCCAGCGTCGCTGTTGGAGGCGATGACTGGAGCGTGTTCTGGCGCGTTGGCGCTGGCGCCAGTGTTGCTGTGGGAGTGAAACGTTGGGGGGTGCTTTGCATCGGTTGAAACGCTGGGGCGGACGGTCGCGCAGCCATCCCCGTCCTTCCTGAAAAGAGAGTAAACAGCAGGACGCTGCCGATAATCATCATTAGCGCAACGGCAGCGCCAATGCCGATGAGCGCATACGGAATGCGACGGGTGTTTGGCGCAGTTGGATCGTTACCAAAGCGCCAGGTAACAGCGGGAACGTGCTCCCACCACGGCGCATAGATATTCGCCAGGTAGAGGTCGCCGCCCTGCTCGTAGCCCGCCTGCCTCAGCGTCATCTCATTGCTCAACCGCTGGCGGATCTGCCCCGCGTAGAGGGCATAGGTGATGGGTTGTCCGTACTGATCGACCACCGGCAGGCTATGATCCATCACCAGGCGCTCAACGATCCGGTAGAGCGGTTCATCGGTGCGCAGCGTAATGGTGGTTACCTGATAGGCGCCCAGGTAAAGACGGTATGTCTGTTGATGGAGTGTCATATTCTGCTATCCTTCTGGCTCATGCGCAATAGTATGATGTCGTCTATGCTCAAGGATTGGTTCCACCGGAGCCGCCAGAGCCGTCGGAACTGCCGCCGGAGCCGCCGGAACCACCAGAGCCGCCGGAACTGCCGGAACCGCCGCCGGAACCACCACCGGAGCCGCCGCCAGAGCCGCCGCCGGAACCGCCACCGGAGCCGCCGGAACCGCCACCGGAGCCGCCGCCGGAGCCACTGCCAGATTCCGGCGTTTGTGCAGTCGGCGCAACAGGAGCAGACATCTGCGGTGTTGGTGTTGCCGGTGGCGGATCGTCTTTCGGCGGCGGCGGGTCATCCCTCGGCGGTGGGTTGTTCGCCGGTGGTGGCGTCGGGTTTTGCCTGACTTTTATCTTTGTGGGGTTGCCCGGAACGATCTTCGCTCCTGCCGGTGGATCGGTCGCAACGACGTGACCGGGAGGAATATCGTCGCTTCCCGGAACGACTTCGGTGATGTATTGCACGCCCAGCGTCTTGAGGATATTCTCCGCCTCCTGCAGCGGCTTGCGGGTCAGGTCTGGCATGATCGTCCTGTCGTCAGGAGTTGGCGTGCTGGTTGGAATGATCGTCTCACTCGTTGACAAAACTGGAGTGCTGCTGACCGGTGACGGTTGTGCAGTCGGGCGAGCGGTAGGGGGGCGCCGGGTTGCTGTTGGCGGTACCGGCGTGTCGGTCGGCGTTGGCAGCGCGCCAAGGGTTGACGTCGGAAGTCCGCCGGGGATGGTCGTGTGACTGCCACTGCCGAAAAGCGGGGTTGAGAACGATGTGCCAGACTGTTGCGATGATCCTTGAGGCAAGATCGGCGCAGCGTTCAGTAAAGGAAGCGCCAGTAGCATCGCTCCCAGCAGCCCGGCCACTCCCAGGGCTGCGACGGCCATGAGCACTCGCCGACCGGCGAAGGGAGCGGCACGTTTTGGCGGTGGTGCGTTGCGCACCACAATCGCGCTGATGTTGTCGTGTCCGCCACGGCGGTTCGCCAGCGCAATAAGCGTGCGGGTGGCGTCGCCGGCCGGTCGGGTAGACACGATCTCGGCGATTTCATCGGGTCGCACCAGGTCGGTCAATCCGTCGGAACAGAGCACGACCGCGTCGCCTTCTTCCAGCGGCATGGAGAAGATCGATGGAACGACCTGCCGATCACCCATCGCCTGCGCCAGCGATGTGCCACCGTTAGCTTCACGACGCACATGCGCCTTGGTGAGCAGTTTAGGCGTCTGTCCCGGACGGCAGAGCAATGCCGGACTGTCACCTACATTTGCGATGGTTAGTGTGTTGTCGTGGATGAGCGCAGCGACGATTGTCGAAGCCATGTTGTTGCGGCGCCGGTGCGCTTCAGCGTGAATAACGCTCGTGACGAACTCGATGGCGGCGCGCAGACGTTCGACCGGTTCTTCGGGCAGCCGGGTGTCGTAATAGAACGCCTGCATCACCTCATCGACAACCATGCGGCTGGCATCCGCGCCGTCGGCATTGCCCCCGACGCCATCGGCGACGATGTAGAGGCGCCCATACCGTTCTCTCAGACTGCGCTCGATCGGTTGACCATCGCGGTTTTTCCACCGATCGGCGCGCCCGATGCTATCCTGATTGTTCGATCGCTGGCGCCCACGGTCGGTGCGTGCATCTATATCGAAACTGGCAGTGCTCGTGCCCATACAGCGCCCCCTTATGTGTTGCGTCTACGGTTTGCAGGAGATGTTGCGACACCAGCCGATTTGCCGTCGTACTGCACTTCGTACCACACCAGCGAGCCGATCCGCTGTTCGTTGCCGGTTCGACTGGCCCGCGCTCCATCCGGCATCCATACCAGGATTTGGCTCTCGGTTGATGGTTGAGCGCGGAGCGGTTCGCGGCTGATGATCGTGACCGATCCCGCTGCCCCTGCCGCCCCCGCCGGAACGAGGGTGCTCTGAACTGCGGGCGCAGGCGTTGTCTGGAGAGGCATCGGCGCTGCTGTCACTGCTGCCAGGGTCGCGGTTGCTGCTGACACGATGGGCGCTGTGGGGACAGCCTGTTCGCCGCTTGCTGGCGCGGCCACTGCCAGGATCAGCATCACCAGCGCAATCACCACGACGATACCCATACCGATCCAGCCAAGAATGAACGGCGAGAATGCAACGTGTCTGGTCGAATGCGATGGGAGCAATTGACTTCTTATGTGATACGGGTGTGCGTGTACATTCTCGCCGTCCTGCACCAGCGCGCGACGCAACTGATCGGCGAATATCTCGCAACTTTCGTAGCGCGCTGCCGGATCGTATGCCAGCGCGCGGCGGAGCGCATCGGCGGTGTGGGTGCGGTTCCCCAGCATTTGAACGATCTCTTCGTGCTTTGTGTCCCGCCAGCGTTCGATCTGTTTAAGCGACGCCGTGGCGCTGCCGGGCAGCGGACGGCGACCGGTCAGCATCTGGAGCGCGATGACTGCCAGCGCGAACTGATCCGACGCCGGCATTTCCCGACCTTCGTACTGCTCCGGCGCCATGTAGCCTGGAGTTCCCAGATTTTTCTCATCGACCAGCGCATAGTACGGGTGGCTGGCGATGCTGAAGTCGATCAGCACTGCGTTGCCGTTTGAGTCGATCAGGATGTTCGACGGCTTGACGTCACGGTGGATGATTGGGCTGTAGGTTGGGTGACCGGCATGCAGATAATCGAGCGCGCTGGCAATCTGAGAGATGACACGCACCACAAAGGAAGCCGGTTGCGGCTTGCCGCTTCCGGGCATCAGCGGTCGGTCGCCAATTATGGCGTCCAACCCACGCGCACCTTCCACCAGGCGCGTCGCCAGGTAGTACGGTGGTCGGTTGAGATTACTGGTGAGATATTCGACGATATGCGGGTGGCGCCGGTGCTGCGCCACTTCGCG